>CALMCK010000188.1 GCA_937862845.1 uncultured Burkholderiaceae bacterium
ATGCACGTGCAATCCCAGGCAAACATCCCAACATCGACCGATTGATTCTAATCGAGGCGATCAACAAACCGATGGAGATGAAAGTTTCATACAACGAAGGCGGCGCACCCGTGAGTGGCTGGAATGATGAGGACGAAGACGACAAGCAATGAGTTCATTGCGCATTTAAGCGTCCGCTGTCTAAATAAAAAAACGTGCAATGAATGTCATTGCACGTTTTTTTATTTAGAACCAGAGCAATGCTCAATGCCCCTCACTCGCGTGATTTTTGGTGTATTTCGGCATTTCGATGGTTAAATCTTCATCGGCCACTATCGCCTGACAAGACAAGCGCGACTGTGAGGTCAAGCCCCATGCCATGTCGAGTAAATCTTCTTCTGCGTCTTCGATGTCGTTGAGCGATTGATAGCCTTTGCGCACGATGACGTGGCAGGTGGTGCAGGCGGCGACTTTTTCGCAGGCGTGCTCGATGTCGATGTGTTGTTGCAATAAGTTATCGCAAATGGACACGCCTTTTTGCGCTTCAAATTCGGCACCGTTGGGGCAAATGTGTTCGTGGGCGAGGACGATGATTTTTGGCATGGTTTTTTTTCGTTCGTTAAATGTTTATAAACTGTCAATGGATTGACCCGACAGTGCTTTGGCGATGGCTTTGTCCATGCGTTTGGCGGCAAAATCTTCTGATGCATTGGCCAGCGCATCGCTGGCGGCGCGCAGCGCATCGGTATTGGCGATGTCGTTGCTTTGGATGAGTTCGTTTAATGCGTGAATGTGTGAGGACAAATCCTCACGTTCGGCATCACTGAGCAGCTCGCCATCCTCAGACATGGCACCGCTCACGGCGAGCACCACTCGCTGTGCATCGACGGACACCTCGCGCCATGCGCGCGCTTGCATGTCGTGCACGGCGTTTTGATTGCCTTCGGTGAGCATGCGGGCGATGTCGTCATCGGACAAACCATACGATGGTTTCACGGTGATTTCGCTGGACACGCCACTGGTCAATTCGCGAGCAGCGACGGTGAGCAATCCATCGGCATCGACCTGATACGTCACGCGCACCCGCGCCGCACCTGCGACCATCGGCGGTATGCCGCGCAATTCAAAATGTGCCAGTGAGCGGCACTCGCTGACCAACTCACGCTCGCCCTGCACGACGTGCAGCGCGATGGCGGTTTGGCCGTCTTTAAATGTAGTGAACTCCTGCGCGCGTGACAGCGGCAGTGTGCTGTTGCGAGGAATGATTTTTTCAGTCAAGCCGCCCATGGTTTCAACACCGAGCGAGAGTGGAATGACATCGAGTAGTAACCAATCATCGTCCGCACGATTGCCCGCAAGCAGATTCGCCTGCATCGCCGCGCCGAGCGCAACCACTTCGTCGGGGTTTAAATCATTCAACACAGGACACGCGACATGCGCGGCGACCGCACGCTGGATATTTAACATGCGTGTCGCGCCGCCGACCATCACCACGCCTTGCAATGCATCGCTCGTCACGCCCGCTTGTTGCAACGCTTCATCGAGCACGCGCGTGGTTTTATCGACCAGTGTTTTGGTCATTTCAAAAAACTGTGCTTGCGAGAGCATCAAGTTCACCTGATGGCCGTCAGATAAACTCGCGCGTATGCTGGCGACACCGTTTTGGGTTAAATGTTCTTTCGCGCTGCGGCTTTTACTTTGC
>CALMCK010000189.1 GCA_937862845.1 uncultured Burkholderiaceae bacterium
CTCGAACTCCCGACCTACGCCTTGTAAGGGCGCCGCTCTACCAACTGAGCTAAACGCCCAATCTTAAAACTTGAAACTTTTTTAACGCGTAACGATTAGTTTACTGCGTCTTTCAAACCTTTACCTGGTTTGAACTTAGGTACTTTGGCTGCTTTGATTTTGATTTCCGCGCCCGTTTGTGGGTTACGGCCAATGCGTGCAGCACGTTTACCAACTGAGAAAGTACCGAAACCGACCAAAGTGACTGTGCCGCCTTTTTTCAAGGTTTTTTTAACTGCTGTGGTCACTGCGTCCAACGCACGACCTGCCGCTGCTTTAGAAATTTCTGCCTCAGCTGCGATGAAATCTACTAATTCTGACTTATTCATAAAGATTCTCCACTTATGCTTACTTAATTTTACGTCTTTACCAACTCCCGATAAAGACACCGTGTGTCATTCACAACAGCCGCTATTAGAGCACAGCTATTGAGTTGCCGTCAAGCAACTTGTCAAATTATTTTCTCGACAGGCCGATTAAACGGGCGCTTGAGGGCTTTTTACACTGACAGCCCGCGAAAAATCGCTTTAAAAACAAACGGGTTAGCGCGGACTGTGCACTTTGAAAATTAAATGCGTGTCGCATTTAATTTTCTGTGTTTTTAGTGCGCCAACCCCTCATTTTTCACAACAACGCTGGGCACAACGTCAGCCACCACCACTTCTGGCTCAACAATGGGCGCCAGTGGGTTTTGCAAAGCATGCACCAGCACTTCTTCAATCCATTTGACTGGGATAATTTCAATGCCGTTTTTCACGTTGTCGGGAATCTCAACCAAGTCCTTGACGTTTTCATGCGGTATCAGCGCCACGGTGATGCCACCGCGCAATGCGGCGAGCAGCTTTTCTTTCAAGCCACCGATGGCGAGCACCTCACCGCGCAGGGTGATTTCACCCGTCATGGCGACATTGGCTTTGACGGGATTGCCCGTCAGTGCCGAAACAAGCGCTGTGGTCATGGCAATACCCGCAGATGGGCCATCTTTGGGTGTGGCCCCTTCTGGGACGTGGACGTGAATGTCTTTTTTCTCAAACACGGCATTGCGGATGCCAAACACGTTCGCACGGGCACGCACAACAGTGCGCGCGGCTTCGACCGACTCTTTCATCACATCGCCGAGCGAGCCAGTGCGGGTCATCACGCCTTTACCGGGCATTGTCTGCGCCTCGATGGTCAGCAACTCGCCACCCACTTCCGTCCATGCCAAACCAGTGACTTGGCCGATTTGATTTTCTTTCTCGGCCACACCAAAGCTATAGCGGTGCACGCCCAGATAGATTTCTAAATTGCTTGAATCGACCGTGACAGTTTTAAGTTCTTTGTTAAGCAACAGCATTCTCACCGCTTTGCGCAACACTTTCGAGATGTCACGTTCGAGCGAACGCACGCCCGCCTCGCGTGTGTAGTAACGGATGATGTCGCGCAGTGCTTCGGATTTCACATCGACTTCACCGGCTTTTAAGCCGTTGTTTTTCAGCTGTTTGGGCAACAAGTACTTCTCTGCAATCGAGAGTTTCTCGTCTTCGGTGTAGCCAGACAAACGTATCACTTCCATGCGGTCGAGCAGCGGTCCCGGTATATTGAGCGAGTTTGAGGTGGCGAGAAACATCACATCAGACAAGTCGAAATCAACCTCGACATAGTGATCGGAGAAGGTGTTGTTTTGCTCAGGATCGAGCACTTCCAGCAAGGCCGAACTTGGGTCGCCTCGGAAATCCGCGCCCATTTTGTCCACTTCATCAAGTAAAAACAATGGGTTGCGCACGCCCACTTTAACGAGGCTTTGTAAAATCCGCCCCATCATGGCGCCGATGTAGGTGCGGCGATGACCGCGTATTTCGGCTTCATCGCGCACACCGCCGAGCGCCATGCGCACGAATTTACGGTTGGTGGCGCGGGCAATGGATTGACCGAGCGAGGTTTTTCCCACACCAGGCGGCCCGACCAGACACAGAATGGGCGATTTGTTTTTATCGACACGCTGCTGTACGGCGAGGTGTTCGAGTACGCGGTCTTTGACTTTTTCTAAACCGTAGTGGTCTTCATTGAGCACTTTTTCGGCGAACACCAAATCGGTGTTTTGCTTGGATTTTTTCTTCCATGGCAAGCTGACCAGCGTTTCGATGTAGTTGCGCACGACACCTGCTTCAGCGGACATGGGTGACATTAACTTGAGTTTTTTCAATTCACCATTGGCCTTCTCTAGCGCCTCTTTGGACATTTTTGCTTCGATGATTTTTTTCTCAAGCTCCTCAATGTCTGCGCCCTCTTCGCCTTCGCCGAGCTCTTTTTGAATCGCTTTGACCTGCTCGTTCAAATAATACTCGCGCTGACTTTTTTCCATCTGACGCTTGACGCGGCCTTTGATGCGTTTTTCAACTTGCAAAATATCAATTTCCACTTCGAGTTGATGCAAGACATCTTCGAGGCGTGATTTGACATTGAACGATTCGAGCAGCTCTTGCTTGATTTCAAGCTTAATCGGCAAATGTGCAATGATGGTGTCCGCCAAATGCGCGCCGTCATCAATACTGGCCAATGTGGTGAGCAACTCATCTGGAATTTTTTTGTTTAGCTTGACGTATTGGTCAAACTGCGCAATCACCGTGCGGCGCATGGCTTCAACCTCTGCATCGTCCAGCTCTGCAGACACGACTTCAGTGGCAGCGCACAGCATGTAGCCGTTTTGCTCTTGCACATCAGCCAGTGTGGCACGCACACGGCCTTCGACCAGCACTTTGACCGTGCCATCTGGCAGCTTGAGCATTTGTAAAATCCGCGACACGCAGCCAACTGGATACAGGTCTGCGGCGACGGGGTTGTCTTTTTCTGGATTTTTTTGCGCGACCAGCACGACGTCCAAATCATCCGCCATCGCCGCTTCCAGCGCTTTAATGGATTTTTCGCGACCGACAAACAATGGGATGACCATGTGCGGAAACACGACCACGTCGCGCAATGGCAACAATGGTAAACGAGGCTTGTCTGCTGTGGCCACACGGCGGCGCGATGCGGCTTTGGTTTTTTTGATTTCGGCGGCTTCGGCCTGCTCACCCTCAATCGGGGCTTGTGGTTTGTCTTGTTCACTCATCGTTGTACTCCTTGTGGGATGGTTGTTGCATCGATAGACGATGAATCTCTGTGCAGCTTGTTCGTAAAAATGGTTTCTTATGGGTATTTTAGGCTTATTTTACAAAAAACAAGGGCGCATCGGTAAAACTATGCGCCCTTAATTGAGTCAAGTGAATCCATGCCCTATAAAACGCGTGCCCTAAAGGTGTCGCACATTTTCCAGTTTCCTGTTTTCAAGCCTTGGGAAAACCAGCGTGTGCGTTGCTCTGACGAGCCGTGGGTGAAACTGTCGGGCACGACATAGCCTTGTGCTTGTTTTTGTAAGTAATCATCACCGATTTTATGCGCGGCGTTCAAACCTTCCTCGATGTCGCCCTGTTGCAAGAAACTATACTTGGCCTGTGTTTTATTCGCCCACACACCGGCAAAACAGTCTGCTTGCAGCTCAATCATCACAGACAAGGCATTGGCTTCACGCTCGCTGACGCGGCTGCGTTGGGCGTTGACTTGTTGCTCGATGCCCATTTGGTTTTGCACATGATGCCCCACCTCATGCGCCACCACATAAGCATAGGCGAAGTCACCGCCGGCACCCATTTGTTGGCTCATTTGTTGAAAAAACGAGGTGTCCAAATAAATTTTTTGGTCTGCGGGGCAATAAAAAGGTCCCGCCGATGACTGACCCGTGCCACACGCAGTGCGCGTCACATTGTCATATGGCACCAGTATGGGCGCTTGATACTGGCCGCCACCTGCTGCGAATTCTGCGGTCCAAACTTCTGTGGTACTGCCCAAAATTTTCTTTAGAAACACGGTCGTGCCATCGGTTTTTTGTGTGCCGACAGCCGCAGTGTTTGAACCCTGCGCGGATTCGGACACAGAGTTCACCGTGTTGAGCGTGCTTAAGGTGGTGGACGGGTCGACGCCAAACACAAAATAAGCAATCGCTGCCAAAATCATGCTGCCGATGCCCAAGCGGCCACCGCCACCGATGCCACTGCGGCCACCGCTGCTGCGTTGGCCACGGCGGTCCTCGATGTCATTGCTTTCTGGCAATTGATCTAAATTCATATTAGCCCTTCACTCACTCAAGCGCCGCGCTGGCGCACTGATTCAAATAAACACACGCCCGCTGCTACCGAGACATTCAGACTGGCGACCGAACCGGCCATCGGAATATTAACCAACTCATCACAGGTCTCGCGCGTCAAACGGCGCATGCCCTCGCCCTCTGCACCCATGACCCAAGCAATCGCACCGCCGACTTTCGACTGGTGCAATGATGTGGCGCCTTCTTCATCCGTGCCGATGACCCAAATGTCGTGCTCTTTGATTTCGCGCAGCGTGCGCGCAAGGTTGGTCACCATGATATAAGGCACGTGTTCGGCTGCGCCCGAGGCGACTTTGGCGACGGTGGCGTTCAGCCCGACCGCTTTGTCTTTCGGTGCAATCACCGCATGCACGCCCGCCGCATCGGCGACACGCAAGCATGCGCCGAGATTGTGCGGGTCGGTCACGCCATCGAGCACCAACAGCAGTGGCGGCGTGGTGACGTTTTCGAGCACTTCATCCAAACTCTGTGCGAGCACGATGTCACCTGCGACTGCGGCGACGCCTTGGTGGCGGTTGTGTCCGACCAAACCATCGAGGCGATTTTTATCAACCAAACGCGGCTCGATGCGCAGACGATGCAACTGCATGAGAAAATTTTGCATGCGCTTGTCGGTACGCGATTGCTCCACGTAAACCTCATGCACACTGCCTGCTGCGACGCGCAGACGCGCTTGTACGGCGTGAAAGCCGAAGAGTATTTTGCTGCTCATAGTATCCTTTTGTTAACGGACGTTATTGTAGCGGGTTCTGGCTTGGTGTTATCAATTGTTTGATGAAAAGCGCTTTTTTCGCTGGCATGACTCGATTCAAATACAAGCGAAACCAGCAACTGCACCACCGGGCAAGCCCCGCTTGGTTGATTTAATTTAAATTCCAACCATGACTGATGTTAATCGACTGCCCTGTCAACGCACCCGGCTCGCTGGCAAGGTAGGCGACCATATTGGCCACATCGTTGAGTGTGGTGAATTCGCCGTCCACGGTGTCCTTGAGCATGACAGTTTTAATCACTTCTTCTTCTGTGATGTTCAATGTGCGGGCTTGCTCAGGAATCTGTTTCTCGACCAATGGTGTGCGCACATACCCCGGACACACCACATAGCTGTGAATGCCGAACGGCCCGCCTTCTTTGGCGACCACTCGTGCCAAGCCGAGCACGCCGTGTTTGGCAAACACATAGGCTGACTTAAGCTTCGATGCCTCATGCGAATGCACTGAACCCATGAAAACGATTTTACCACCGCGCCCTGCTTTTTTCATGTGGGCATATGCGGCTTTACTGGTTAAAAATGCGCCATCGGCATGGATGGCCATCATTTTTTTCCAATCCTCAAACGGATAATCCTCGAATGGGTGAACGATTTGCACACCCGCATTGGACAACAAAACATCAATGCCGCCATAGGCCGCCACCGCAGCATCGATGCCCGCATTGACCTCGTCCTCCGATGTGACATTCATCGACACCGCCATCGCTGTGCCACCTGCCGCCACAATGCTTTGAGCGACGGCACGCGCGCCGTCGATGTTCATATCAGCCACCACCACCGACGCACCACTCGCGGCCAACGTGCGAGCGCACTGCTCGCCGATGCCACTCGCGGCACCCGTGATGAGTGCCACTTTATTTGTTAAATTAAAATTCATGCTGAACTCCTTTAATTGTTTTTAATCATTTGAACGATGCGATGCGGGTTTATCACGCCACGTTAAAAAGGCCTGTGCACTGCACAAGCCTTTTTAGAAATGTCCACTGTCAGCGATATGTGCGCAGTTGCAATGCGAAACGCTGCAACATCACGACGCCGCTCTGCTCTGCGCGATCACACCAATCATGCAAATGTGCGAGCAACTGCTCTCTCGATAGGTTTGAGCGACGCCACAATGTCGCGAGCTCATTGCGCATGTCGTACATTTTTTGCACCGACGGGCTGATTTTAATGGTGTTTTCTAAATGTTCGACGGTTTCGGCAGAAATATTATCCGTGTCACGCAACAATGCTTTTTTCACCGATGACAAGCGTTTTGCTGCTTTTTTATCGACATTGCCAAGCTTCTCAACTTCGGCTTTAAAGCTTTCTTGCAACGAATGTGCGTAGCTCGCCATGACTTCATAGCGGTTTTTGATGATGGACTCAAGCGTGTGTTCATCGACGGGAATGTTTTTCACAAACACAGGTTTGGGCGGTGTTTTTTTCACAGTCGCCAAACCAAGCGCGCTTAAAATCCGAATGTACATCCAACCAATGTCGAACTCATACCATTTGTTGGACAACTTGGCCGAGGTTGCATACGTGTGGTGGTTGTTGTGCAGCTCTTCACCGCCAATCAAAATACCCCATGGCACTAAGTTGCGCGCTTCATCCGAGTTGTCAAAATTACGATAGCCCCAGTAGTGACCGATGCCGTTGATAACACCTGCGGCCCAAAACGGAATCCAAGCCATTTGAATCGCCCAAACAGTCAAACCCGCGACACCGAACAGGGCCACATCAACAATCATCATCAGCGCCACGCCCAGCGTGGTGTGACGCGAGTATACATTGCGCTCAATCCAATCATCTGGTGTGCCTGCGCCGTATTTGTCGAGGGTTTCTTGATTTTTCGCTTCAACCCTGTAAAGGTCAGCGCCCTTCCACAGCACTTCATTCAAACCACGGGTTTGTGGGCTGTGCGGGTCTTCTTCGGTTTCACATTTCGCATGATGTTTGCGATGAATGGCAGCCCATTCTTTGGTGTTTTGCCCCGAAGTCAACCAAAGCCAAAAACGGAAAAAGTGAGAAACAATCGGGTGTAAGTCAAGCGCGCGGTGCGCCTGATGACGGTGCAAATAAATCGTCACGCCCGCAATCGTGATGTGCGTCACAATCAATGTGAAAGCCACCATTTGCCAGAAGGAAAAATCGAGTAAACCATTCGACAAAAATGTCAAAAAAGCGTTCATGTTTTAAAGACCTTAAAGGTTGTTAACTGAAGATGTATTTTACTGCAAAATCCGATTTCTTGCCCGCGCATAAAAAGCACGATGGTTCGATTTCAGCAAACTCACGTGCCACGCGGATGATGCTGCGCGTGGATTTTTTTCAACCGCTCTTTGGCAACATGGGTGTAAATCTGCGTGGTGGAAATATCCGAGTGACCAAGCAAAAGCTGCACGACGCGTAAATCCGCACCATGGTTCAACAAGTGTGTGGCGAAAGCATGCCGCAACGTGTGCGGTGAAATCATCGCGGTGGCGATGCCCGCTTTAATGGCGCAGGCTTTAATCACATGCCAAAACATTTGACGGGTCATGGCTGCGCCGCGATTATTGACAAACACCGCATCGCAAGTTTTGCCTTTCAGTAAACTGGCGCGCGCCTCGCTCAAGTAGTTTTGCAAATGCGTGGCCGCTTCATCGCCAAATGGCACCAATCGTGTTTTATCGCCTTTGCCCGTGACACGAACCACACCATCGGTGAGGCTCACACCCAGCATTTTAAGCCCTACCAACTCAGAAACGCGCAGACCGCTGGCATACATGAGCTCTATCATGGCGCGGTTGCGCAAGCCGAGCGGGCTTTGGTCTGGCGCGGCAATCAGCGCTTCCACTTGGGCTTCGGACAGGCTCTTGGGCAGCAGCATGCTCGGGCGGGCATTGAGCAACTGCGCGCATGGGTCGTGTTGCAGCAATGAATTTTCGCGTGCCCATGCGTAGAAGCGTTTGAAGCTGGCGATTTTTCGATTGGTTGACGTTGATTTTTTGACCGCATCGCCTTTATACAAATGTGCGAGATAGCCTTCAACATCGCTGGCCAGTGCTTGGGTCAAACGTTTTTTTTGAGCATGGAGGTATTTGGCCAGCAGTCGAAGGTCGCTGCCATAGGCCGACAGCGTATTGTCCGACAAGCCGTGGGCGAGCCAGAGACTGCTGGTGAATTGTTCGATCAAAATCATGTCGGGATGCGGCGCGTCGCTCATCGGCTCAGTATTCCACGCCTTCGTGCTGGAGCAGCCAGCGTTTGACACCGATGTGAAAACCATCGTCACGCCGTGCAAAACCACCGATGCCGCTCGCCGCCACCACACGATGGCACGGCACAATCAACGGATAAGGATTCGCGCCACAAGCGCCGCCGACCGCGCGAGGACTGCCGCAGCCGATGAGTTTACCGACTTGCTTGTAGCTCAGCACTTGTCCGCATTCGATTTGATTAATTTCTTGCCAGACTTTGTTTTGAAAATCCGTGCCCTGCACCACCGTGGGCAAATCAAAACGGTGCTGGGGATTTTTGAAGTAGCAGGTTATTTGGTGATACGCCTGTTGTGTCAGCGCCGTGTCGCCTCGGTTGTCGGTCGAGCCTTCTGGCAAATACACCAACTCAAACAACGCTTGCTTGTCCTGCGTCAGGCGCACGCCGATGCTGCCAAATGGTGCGGGCACGATGGCATCAAACCACTCGGAATAAATGTGCTGTTGGGCAGATGAATGAGCGTGCATGTCCAACTTATCTCGACCCGCGCTTGCCATCGGCCTGCTGCTTCATGTCTCGCATTCTGCGCAGTTTCAAATAGCCGAGCAAAGCCACCAAGCCGACGCTGGTGATTAAAGCCACTGAGATTAAAATCGATTCCAACATGCCGCCTCCTTTTAAAGCGCTTTAAAATTTTTCCACATTGACCACAATGCTTTGCAAACCTTTTAAACCTTTAGGCAATGGGAAGCTCACGGCTTCCTCCACGCCTTCGAGCACAGAGACTTGCGTCGCGCCAAGCTCTTTGATTCGGCTCAAAACACTTTGCACCAGCACCTCTGGTGCAGATGCGCCTGCTGTGACACCGACTTTTTGTGCGGCAGACAGCCACGCGGGTTGCACGTCTTCGGCCAAGTCCACCATGTAAGCGGCGACGCCCATTTTCTCGGCGAGCTCACGCAGTCGATTGGAGTTTGAGCTATTGGGGCTGCCGACCACGATGACCACATCGACTTGTGGCGCGAGGACTTTCACCGCGTCTTGTCGGTTTTGCGTGGCGTAGCAAATGTCGGCTTTTTTGGGGGCGTGGATGTTGGGGAACCGTGCTTTCAGCGCATCAATAATGCCGCGCGTGTCATCCACCGACAAGGTGGTTTGCGTGACGTAGGCAAGCTGATCGGGCGAATTCACCATCACGGTTGTAGCATCAGTTTCTGTCTCAACCAAATAGATACCATCGTTCGCCTGTCCCATCGTCCCTTCGACTTCTGGGTGGCCTTTGTGTCCGATCATGATGACTTCGAGGTTTTGCTCGCGCATTTTGGCAACCTCGACATGCACTTTGGTCACCAATGGGCAGGTTGCATCGAAAATTTGCAAGCCCCGTGCTGCGGCCTCGTCGCGCACCTCACGCGAGACGCCGTGTGCAGAAAAAATCACCGTGCTGCCTCTGGGCACTTCATGCAGCTCTTCAATAAACACCGCACCCTTGGTGCGCAAATCATCAACGACATATTTGTTGTGGACGATTTCATGGCGCACATAAATCGGCGCGCCGTATTGTTGCAATGCGCGTTCGACGATTTCGATGGCGCGGTCAACGCCAGCACAAAACCCACGAGGTTGAGCGAGTAACACCTCCATCACAACACCCCTATAATTTTTATTTCCAACCGCACCGCATGACCGGCCAACGGATGATTGAAGTCAACAAACGCACCATCTTTG
>CALMCK010000190.1 GCA_937862845.1 uncultured Burkholderiaceae bacterium
AAATGGTCATCGCGACGGTCAAAGGCGACGTGCACGACATCGGTAAAAACATCGTAACGGTGGTGATGCAGTGTAATAATTACGACGTGGAAAACATGGGCGTGATGGTGCCGTGCGCAAAAATCTTACAAGCGGCGAAGGACCACAACGCCGATGTGGTCGGCTTATCTGGTTTGATCACGCCGTCGCTCGAAGAGATGGCACACGTCGCGTCCGAAATGCAGCGCGATGATTATTTCCGCGAACGAAAAATCCCACTGCTGATCGGCGGCGCGACCACCTCGCGTGTGCACACGGCGGTGAAAATCGCACCTAACTACGACGGTCCTGTGATCTGGGTCGCCGATGCGTCACGCTCTGTGACGGCTTTGCAACAATTGCTCTCGCCGAACACACGCGAGGCATTTCTCGAAAAACACAACGCAGAATTCGCCCGTGTGCGCGAACAACACGCGAACAAAAAAGGGCAGGTGATGATTTCTGCCGATGCCGCACGTGCCAATAAACTCACAACCGATTGGGCCAATGCCACACCGCCCGCGCCGAAAACCATCGGCACACATTCGATTGAAGACATGGATTTGGCGACGCTGGTGCCGTACATCGACTGGGCGCCGTTTTTCCAAGTGTGGGATTTGGCAGGCCCGTATCCAGCCATTTTGGATGATGCAATTGTCGGCGTCGAGGCGCGCCGCGTGCTCAAAGACGCGCAAGACATGCTCGAGACCATCGTCAAAGAAAAATGGCTCAACGCCAAAGGCGCGTATGGGTTGTTCCCCGCCGCCACCGTTGACGACGACACGATTATCGTCTACACCGACAGCACGAAAAGCACCGAGCTGCTGCGCTGGAATCCGGGCCGTCAACTCAACGAAAAACCTGTCATCGACGGCAAAGCGCGCCCGAATCAATCGCTCGCCGATTTCATCTCACCACACGGCGACGACCACATCGGCCTATTTGCCGTCACCGCAGGTTTGGACATGGAGGAGCGCTTGGCTGCGATGGATGCCGAGTTCGACGACTACGGCTCGATTATGTTTAAAGCGCTCGCCGACCGCCTTGTCGAAGCGTTCGCCGAATACCTGCACGAAAAAATCCGCAAAGACGACTGGGGCTACGCCGCCGATGAGCAGCTCACCACGACTGAGCTCATCAAAGAAAAATACCGTGGCATCCGCCCCGCACCGGGTTACCCCGCCTGTCCCGCCCATGAAGTCAAAACCGACATCTTCCGCGCACTGGATGCAGAAAAACTCGGCATGTATCTGACCGAAAGCCTCGCCATGTGGCCTGCCTCGTCAGTGTCTGGCTTCTACTTCTCTCACCCTGACTCGCATTACTTTAATGTCGGCGGCACAACATGGTAAGTATTGCGAAATCATTTCAAAACGTGATTGTGTGTGTGGGCATTGCCGCAGCATTGTTCGCCTCCAAAGCACATGCGTGCGAGCCTGCTGCCTTTGATTTTGATGTATTAATGGAAACGAGCGATGTCAACCACGATGGCTATTTACAGCGCGATGAGCTGCTTGCCGTTGGCACGTTTGATATGTTGGACAAAGACATCAACACAGACTTGGCTTTTGATGCACTCGATACAAACCACGACCAAAAAATCAGCCATCAAGAATTGTGGCAGTGGGGTGAATACACGCACAATGCGTGCGCAGGATGGTCTGGCTTTTGAGGGGTGTCACATTTGCAGGACAACAATCACAAAACCAGAACCGCCGCCCAAAATTCAGACACATTCGCCACACTTAAGTTTTTCCCACCCAAAAACCGCCACGCATGCAACAGCACCGCCAGATCATCCATCGCATCGAGCGCGGGCGCTTGGCCGCTTTTGCTGAGCTTTTCACCATCCTCGTTGACCAGCAACGGAAAGTGACTGTAGATCGGCGTCGGATAGCCGAGCGCACGCTGCAGCGCGATTTGCCGTGCCGTCGAATCGAGCAAATCGGCACCGCGCACCACGTGCGTGACACCTTGCGCTGCATCATCGACCACGACAGCGAGTTGATACGTCCACTCTGTTTGACCGTCATTTTCCCTCAACAACGCAAAGTCACCCACGCTTGCCGCCAAGTTTTCCTCGTAGCACCGACCATCACCATCCAGCCAAACCACAGGTGCCTCATCAACGCGAAATCGCCATGAGCGTATCGGCTTATCGGTCGCACAGCCTGCGCGACACAATCCTTTATAGACACCTGTGCCGATGTCCTTGCGGGTGCAGGTGCAGGGGTAAACTTGTCCTGCCGCTCGAAGCTTCTCAAAGGCGACTTGGTACAGTGCACTGCGCTCACTTTGCCAAACGGGGACGTCAAATTCAAAACCGAGCCGCTCCAAAGTGGCGATTTGCGCCTCGCCGATGCCACGGTCACAACGCGTCACATCGACGTCCTCCATGCGCACACACCACACGCCACCATGCCAATGCGCGTGCAGATAGGATGCCAGTGCGGCGATGAGCGAGCCTTGGTGCAGCTGGCCTGAA
>CALMCK010000191.1 GCA_937862845.1 uncultured Burkholderiaceae bacterium
TCCCGATAAAACCTATGCCTGCCACGCAGGTCAAGCCGCGCAGACGGATGATGAGTACTGCTGCAGCGCCAACGAAAACATTGGCCGAGATGTTGCACTGGCACGCTCTTGCGGCCCGTACTTTAAACCACAGCGTTTGGGCATTTCCGCAGCAGACTGGCAAAACTACTGGCGCAAAACTGCCCCGCAATCCGTTTGGTTGCAGCAACTGGGCAACCTCACACCCAACACACAGCTCTCGGTCAAAGAGATTTTAACCGCCATGAACAGCGTGCCACAAAAAAGCATGATGCGCAGCCGCGAAGCCTTGTTGCAACGCTTGCTACAACCGGCGTGGGGCGATGTGCTGGCCGACATGGGCAGCGGTTATCGGTTTAAAACCTACACATGGCATCACCCGCGCATGCAAGGCGCTTACTTTGGTGGTGCGACTGGCTGGTTGGCCGATGGCCGCAGTTTTTGGGTGGGCGGCACAGGCGGCAGTCACGCGGTCATGAGCAGCCACGCCACGCAAATCACCCAATTATTGCCGCCTGCCTCAACCTCCATCGACGATGGCTGCGTCAATGTGAATTACTTCTCGCGCTATCCGATTGACCAAGTCACCATCGCAGGCGGTGCACCCGCAACAGCAGGGACTTTGCGCGGTCAATACGCCGTGCGTTTTGCCAATGGCAATCAACTCGCTGTGGGCTCACAGGGTGAGTTAAGCCTGCAGCGTCAAGGCAAAACGTGGCGCATCATCGGCCAACTGAGCACCACCGAATACATCGCGCGCGTGCTCGACCGAGAAGCCGATGCCACTAAAACCCAAGCCGCCCGCGCACTCGCCGTCGCTGCACACAGCTATTTGCAACAAAACGGTCACTACCACCAAGCCTGTTGGCAAATCGATGACGACAGCCGCTACCAACGCGTGTCACCCAATCGAGCCAGCGAAGCGGCCCGCACGATTGCCGCATTCACCGAGGACTTAACGCTCACAGGCAGCCCGATTTACTATCATCAAAACCAAACCTCGGCCAACACCCTGAACTGGCAAGCCAGTGTCACAGCAGCAGAGCAGGGCGACAACTACATCAGCCTGCTGCGACGCGC
>CALMCK010000192.1 GCA_937862845.1 uncultured Burkholderiaceae bacterium
GGTCGAGCGCTCAGGCACAAACTCAAGCTGCGACTGCGTGCCCTGCTGCCAGCCTTTGCCCAAGACGCCACCCGAGCCGATGGCGATTTCACCCTGAATGATGTGAAAACCTGCGCCACGGGGATCGGACGAGGGGTCCAGTAGGGTTTCTATTCGTGTAATCTGATAGGGCTTGAGATGAAAAACATCCGTGGCCACCGACGTGTGCAGCAAGGAGAGCAAAGTGCTGACCAAAATCACCGCCATCGAGAGCAAGCCAACCACAATCTTCCAGTTCAAACCAGCAAAGAAAATCACATAAGAGCCCGCGAACACAACCAACAAGGCCGTGCCCAAATCAGGCTGTTTGGCTATCAGCGCAAAAGGCAGCAGCAGCAAAGCCGTCGCCACACCAAAAACCTGCCATGCGCGCCGCCCATGAAGCGTTCCGGTGATGTGAAAAAAATACGCCAGCATTAAAGGTACTGCGATTTTAAGCAGCTCTGACGGTTGAACACGGACACCCACATTGAGCCAACGCTGCGCACCTTTTGATGAAATCCCCATCGGTGACGCCACCGCCAACAACAGCAAGACACCCACCAAATACAAAGGCACAGCCGCCTGCATGAGCCACTTCGGTGGTATGTAAGCGACCACAAACACCACGCCGAAAAAGATGCTTAAGTTCAACACATGCTTGTCAAAGCGCCCCGACACACCTGTGGCGGCGCTGTACATGGTGACCAGACTGACCGCAGCGAGCAGCAACAACACAAACAGCATGGTGCCATCAATGGGGCTGAAAATGCGGCGAAAAAATCCACTGGGCCGACTCAATTCCGAGTTCAAATCAGACAGTCTCATGGCGCTTCCTTGTCCGCGGCCAATGCCGCCGCTTCTCGGGTCGGGCCCGCTTGTGGTTTTTGATAGCGCTTGCCTGCGGCGGACTCATTAAATGCTTCCAATGCTCGGCGCACCACAGGTGCGGCAGATGCAGCACCAAATCCACCGTGCTCAACAATCGCCGCGATGGCAATGCGTGGTTTGTCTGCGGGCGCAAAGGCGATATACAGAGAGTGGTCGGTCATGTTTGCACCGCGACGACTCGCCGCATAACTTGAGTTTTGTGCGACGGTGAACACCTGCGCTGTGCCTGTTTTGCCCGCGACCACATAACCCAAACCATTGAATTGCCCACGACCCGTGCCCGAAATATTCACCTCAATCATGCCTCGACGCACCACATCAATGTCTGCTGCGGGAATCTGTAAGTCGGCCACTTTTTCGGGCTGTTTGTCTTCACGGGCGCCCGTGAGCGGGTCGATGATGCTGCGCACGAGGTGTGGCCGCATCTCCACACCGTTGTTGGCGAGGATGGCCACAGCATTGGCCAGTTGCAAAATCGTGAAAACATTTTCGCCCTGACCGATGCCCAAGCTGATGGTTTGCCCTTCCGTCCATTCTTTACCCGTGCGCTTGCGATACCACTCGCGTGACGGCAGAATGCCATCGAGCTCACCGTACATGTCAATGCCTGTTTTTTGGCCGAAACCAAATCGCGAGAGCTCTGTGTGCATCAGGTCAATGCCCATTTCGTGGGCCAAACTGTAATAATACACGTCAGAGGAAACGGCAATCGATTTACTCATGTTAACCATGCCATGCCCACCACCACTGCGGAAATTGTGCCCGCCAAACGTATAAGTGCCGCTGTCCGCCACCAGCTTATCCGCGCTGCGCACGCCAGAATGCAGCGCGGCGATGGCCATAAAGGGTTTGTAGGTCGAGCCTATCGGATAGCCGCCGCGCATGGCGCGATTGACCAGTGGTTTTTGTTCGTCGTCGTTGATGGCGGTCCAGTCATCGTGGGAAATCCCATCGATAAACATGCTCGGATTGTAGGTCGGTGCACTGACAAAGGCGAGCACCTCGCCCGTCGATGGCTCGATGGCGACCAATGCACCCACACGCTTGCCAAATGCTTTTTCTACTGCGGCTTGCAAATGCGCATCAATCGTGAGCTCTAAGTTTCGGCCATTAACCGCAGGCTCTGCACCAAGGTCGCTGACAAAATCACCCGTCGAGGTTTTTTGAATTTTTTGGAAGCCCGCTTTGCCGTGCAACACGCTCTCATAACTCTGCTCAATACCAACTTTTCCGATGTACTGCGTGCCGCGATAAGCATCGGACAATCCTTCTTCTTTCAAGCGGTCTTTGGCCGCTTGGTTGATGCGACCAATATAGCCGAGGACATGCACGGCCGTTTCGCCATTGGGGTAATCCCTAAAACTGCGCTTCTGAATGCCCACGCCTTTGTACTGAAACAACATCACTGAGAGTTTTTCGACTTCTTGTGTCGTGAGTTTTTGACGAATGGGCAAACTTTCACTCGGGCTCGCATCTTCTTTGAATTTTTTCATGCGCTTCAAGTCACCATCAGTGATGGGAATGATTTGCCCGAGCTCGGCCACAACTCGGTTGACGGCATCATCGACGGTTTCTTTGTCGTTGATTTTGACCACTTCATCGGGTGTGATTTCGAGAGAAAAACTCGGCACCGTCACGGCCATATTCACGCCATATCGGTCGGTGATTTGTCCGCGCGCGGGTGCAATCGGCACCGTTGAAATGCGGTTGTTGTCAGATTTTTGAGAAAATTCGTCGTGTTTGACAACCTGCAAATACACCATGCGTGCAATCAACAAGGAAAAACACGCCAACACCAAAAGATTCGCCACCACCAGCCGTCGACGAAACATCTGTGTTTGTGTGGCTTGTTCAGACGGCCCCACCCTCATCTTGACACCCAGCTGCCCACTGCATTCGAGCGAGCCCCACGGTGCAGCAGCGTCGCGAGCAGCAACCACGCAATCACGCCCAATAAGTTCCAAACCACGCCAGTGATGCCCACAGGCTGGTTGAGAAATATGAAATGCCCGAACGCGCGAGCCAACTGCATCGCCATCAACACCCCGACACCATACAGCGACTGCACAAACACTGAGGAAAACTGCAAGCGCGATGCCAGCAAACGCATGGCATGCACCGCCCAAACATACAACAACGCATGCTCACCCAAAATAGAGCCTTGCTGCACGTCCATCAAAATCCCCACCACAAAGGCGAGCAACAAAGAAATCCGTGTTGGCTGGTAGACCGCCCAAAACACCAATGCCAACGCCACCCAGTCAAGCCAGACCGTGGTGCGATTGGTGACAAAAAAAGACAGCAACCATGCGCAGATTAAAGTCAACCAGACCACTCGAGCACGAACCGTGCCCAACCATTGTTCAACGCGCATTATTTATCCCCTCTGGCTTGCTCGCGCTCAGCGCGAATCTTGCCACCCAAAGTCGATGGCGCCAATTCATTTTTGGTGTCAGCGCTTTGCGCATCGGCATGTTTTTTACGCGCCGCCACATCATCGACTTTCAAAATCAAAACATAGCGAGCCGCCATGCCTTTCGTGGTTGGCACAATGGTGATGCGTGAGCGCGCATCGCCGTCTGCTTTATCAACGGCGGTCACGCGACCGACTTTTAAACCTTGCGGGTACAAACCATCGTTGCCCGATGTCACCAGCATGTCGCCCACCTGAATACTCGCTCGTTGGCTGAAAAAACTCACCGACAAGTATCCCTCGCGCTCGTCACCCGAGAGCAGACCACGCACCACTTCATGATTCACCGCTGCGGTTGGCGACACAGCATCCGTGCTGACAATGGGCTCATCGCCCGCAGTCGGCTCGGCCACTTCAGGTGCCGCAGCCACGAGCACGGGCGCATTCATATTTGCAGCGGCGCGCTCGACCAGCACAGGGACGTAAATTTTAGGATCAATCACCAGTGTGAGCTCGCTGGTGTTGGCGGTGACCGCCGTGATTTGCCCAATCAAACCATCACCCGTGATGACAGGCTGACCCAGCTCAACGCCCTCGCTGCTGCCACGATTGAGCACCAGCTTGCGTGCGTAGGGATCGACCACCTGATACAACACCTCAGCCGCAATGCTTGGCGTGGTGGTGGCTTGTTTTAGATTGAGTTGGCCGCGCAGCTCAGCATTGTCTGCTTCAACTTGAGCAAGCTGGGCGATGCGTGCCGCTTGCGCACGCATGTCGCTGCGCAGCGCTTGATTGTCCAGATTGATTTTTTCGATGTTATAAGAATGGACAAACAAGTCTGACGCCCACTGCTTGCTGGTTTGCAATGATTTCTGAATCGGAGACACCACCAGCTGCACGGCGCTGCGCACGAAGCCAAGCCGTGCGGCCTGACCATCCACCAGCATCAAAACCACGGCAAAAACCGTGGCAAAAACGAGGCGCAGCCACACAGGTGTGGTGCGCCGAAACAATGCGTAATCTTTTTTCATAGCTGCTTTGGAAGCATTTAGACAAGCACGCTTATCTAAGTTTGGAAATTTTGAGTCGTAACTTTTAAAATGAAAGGCTCGCCGTGAGCCTTTCAACACCCTGTGTTATTCGTAGGTGTACAAAGAGTTCAATTTATCCAAATGATCCAGCGCCATACCAGAGCCACGCACGACACAGGTCAAGGCTTCTTCGGCGACATACACGGGCAGACCTGTTTCTTCTTGCAACAAACGATCCAAGTCTTTGAGCAATGCGCCACCGCCAGTCAAGACGATGCCTGATTCAGCGATGTCAGAGCTGAGCTCTGGTGGGGTTTGTTCGAGCGCGATTTTGACGGTTGAAACAATGCCGTTCAATGGCTCTGACAAGGCTTCGAGAATTTCGTTCGAGTTGATGGTGAAGCTGCGCGGCACGCCTTCGGCAAGGTTGCGGCCTTTGACTTCCATTTCGCGCACATCGGCGCCGGGGAATGCTGTGCCGATTTCTTTTTTAATCGCTTCTGCCGTCGGTTCACCGATGAGCATGCCGTAGTTGCGGCGGATGTAGTTGACAATCGCTTCGTCGAATTTATCACCACCGATGCGCACTGAGTTTTGATAAACCATGCCGCCGAGAGAAATCACGCCGACTTCAGTCGTACCACCACCGATGTCCACCACCATCGAGCCACGCGCTTCAAACACGGGCATGCCTGCGCCCAACGCTGCAGCCATTGGTTCTTCAATCAAATGCGCTTCTGATGCGCCGGCGTTTTGGGCAGACTCACGAATCGCACGACGCTCAACTTGGGTTGAACCACAGGGCACGCAAATCACAATGCGTGGGCTGGGCTTGAACAAATTGGTTTCATGCACGGAACGGATGAAGTGTTTGAGCATGGTTTCAGTCACGCTGAAATCCGCAATCACGCCGTCTTTGAGTGGGCGAATCGCTTCGATGTTGCCCGGCACTTTACCGAGCATTTGTTTGGCTTCTAAACCGACGGCTTGCACCGATGAGCGGCCAGTTTTGGCATCATGGCGAATCGCAACAACCGATGGCTCGTCGAGCACAACCCCTTTATTGCGTGCATAAATCAGCGTATTGGCAGTGCCCAAGTCAATGGCGAGATCGTTAGAAACATATTTGCGTAAAAATTTAAACAT
Source organism: uncultured Burkholderiaceae bacterium (assembly GCA_937862845.1). Lineage (GTDB taxonomy): Bacteria > Pseudomonadota > Gammaproteobacteria > Burkholderiales > Burkholderiaceae > Hydromonas. The sequence continues at coordinate 5,500 of CALMCK010000192.1, forward strand.
GACGTGGGGTCCTTTAGGGTGATTTTGTTGGCTGTGTGGTGAAAAATTTGAGGCTGCGGCGCCATTTGGACGGCGCTCAAGTAAGCGCATAATGATACCGTAAAAAACACCTGCATCGTGTTGTTTTCACGAATTTTTCTGAGATTGACGCTGCGGTTTTCACTGTTTATTAATTGCGGCCCTTCGCAAATTTTTCGACTGAAATGCCACGGCGCTGCCGTTAAAATTACGTTACAATGAATTGCCTTCTGCACCATGCGCAATACGCCGATACTCTTTGAACCAATAATTGCACTTTGCTGTGAAACATCGTTAAACGGGCGCGAGCGTCTCTTCGTCAGATGAACCCGAAGTTTAATTGCTCACAGCGCCTTTGAACCGCTCGGTTCAAGGGTTAGGCTGAACGCATGGCGCGGGGGCACTTATTTTTTGAGAATGTACCACCGTACTTTTTCGCCAAAACCACCACCCAAATACGCAGGTCGCCACCGCAAGGTCGCCCTGCTTTTTTTCGAGACTGTTATGGATATTTACTGGCTGGCTTACCCTCTTCTCGGATGCGTGGTGGGCTTTCTTGCAGGTTTGCTGGGCATCGGCGGTGGCCTGCTGACCGTGCCTGTGCTGGTCATCATTTTTCAAATGCTGGGCTTTACGCACCCTGAGCTGCATAAAATTGCATTGGCGACGTCAAGCGCCGCCATAGCATTCACGGCGTTTTCAAGCATGCGCTCGCATGCCAAACACAAAAATGTCCATTGGTCTGCCGTGAAGCGCTTAATGCCTGGTATTTTACTCGGCGCGCTGGTCGGCGCACAGCTGGTTCGCTCAATGCCTGTGATGCCTTTGCAAGTGATTTTCATCGGTTTCACGTTTTACACCGCTTACTCGATGCTGGCCAATAAACTGCCCAAGCCGTCGCGCACACTGCCCGCCGCGCCTGCCATGTTTGGTGTCGGCAGTGGCATTGGCCTTTTTTCCACCCTGATTTCTGCGGGCGGCGGCTTCATCTCCGTGCCGTTTATGCTTTGGTGCAACATCTCCGCGCGCCTCGCCATCGGCACCTCTGCCGCACTGGGCTTTCCCATTGCGGTCGGCGGCGTCATCGGCTATCTGCTGACCAGCTTTGACCAAACTGGGCTGCCAGCGCGCACCATCGCATACATTTATTGGCCTGCCGTACTCGGCATCATCTCCACCAGCGCCTTCTTCGCCCCCATCGGTGCACGCATGGCGCAGCGCTGGGATGTGGTGACGTTGAAAAAAATCTTTGCAATGCTGCTCATCGTGCTCGGCACACACATGTTGTTTAAAATGACCGCAGGCTAACTTCCTTTAAATGAAGGAGACACAAATTTCGCAGTGTTTCTTTAATTTCTGTACTTGGATAGCATAAACACAATCAAAAACCAAGCCCACAAAAATGTGGGCTTGGTTTTTTGTTGAATGGTGCTATTATTGAACTCTATCGTTGAACTCTATCGTTGAACTCTATCGTTGAACACTTGTCATAAACTCAACCCCACAGCGTCTCCCGTTAAATAGCCAACGGTTGCACCAAATCGATCTTTGTAGTTGGCACGTATCATCGGGTCGAGCACGTCTTTCACTTTGTCATGCAGTGGCGACTCCCAGTCCCCAGGGTGTTGGAAGTTACTCATGATGTACGTCCAGCCATTGATCTCGTCAACCGCATGCAAGCCTGTTGACTCTGCACCTGCGGGTGCGGATAAAAGTCGTGACAATTGTTTGGTGTCCACGTTATACGCCCAAAGAAAATTATTCACGTGTAAGCCACTGTCTTCGCCGATGAACAAGGTGCGCAGCTTTTCAGAGAATTTTAAATTATCTGGGTTGGCGATTTTATCCGCATGCGCCAAGTTGCCCAACTCATCTGGGGCGATGTCCTCACCGTTTAAAAGTGCTTTGGTTTGGCTTGGTATCCACTCACTGTTAATTGGATGCCCACCTGTGTCCTTTTGGCCGCCCCTAAGTTTGTGCATCATAATACCACCTGCTTGCAGTGGCTTTTCCATAGTCATCCCGCTTTGTTCATTCCAGCCTTTGCCGTTCACTATCATCGAGTCCTTCATATATGACAGGGCGGAGTAAGCGATTTTGTCTTTGATGTTGACTGTCGTGCCTTCCATTTTGGTAAAGCCCATGCTCCCGCCGATAAGATAAGCATAGCGATGGGTCTCAAGGAAAGCTGCGGCTTTTTCCATGCCTTTTTTAACACGAATCCAGTTCGCTTTGCCACTCAAAAACACTTTTGTGAAGCTTGCGTCGTTGGGGTCTGTTAAAACCATATCCATGATGTCAGTGGGTTTGAGTGTGTCTGCCATGTGCTTGATTTCTGCGCTGGTGGCGTGACCGAGTTTGAGCCGTGTCAGGCGTGTGGCTGCAGCATCGGGATTCACAGAAAATCCAGCGCCCACTTTGGCAACATATAAGGTGCCTGCGGAGAGGTCTTTTTCACGGTCAGCGACAAACAAAAACAAACCGCTGTTGGTGGCATCATCACCCATGAGTGCGGTGCGATTGTCCGGCATGACTTGAATCAACTCGTGCGAAATTCGGTCCATACAATAATGTTTTTTCACTGTGCCCGTGCCATCAGGATGCACAGTCACCTCAGGCATATGGCCGTAGTGGTATGGGTTGGCTTGGTTGGCATCGCCATATAAATTTTGGCTGAATGCTTTGAATTGTTTCGTGGTTTTTGAGTCAGGCTCATTGAGTATCGCAAAGGCATCTGGCTCGTACTCTTCGCTGGACAAATGCGTATTCCACGGTGATAAGCTGGCGCCGCAGGTAATCCACAAACCGTGAACCGCTGATGTGTCCACATTGTGGTATCGAACCATGTCCAGTCGGCCTGTTGATGGGTTTTGATCCAGCGTTAAAACGGCGATGGGCGATGGCAACATGCCGTATGTGTCTTTGCCAGATTGATCTCGTGTGGCGTATTCAAACTGTACCGCGGCAAATACGGGATTGCCCTTCACATCCGCGACTTTTGCATTGGGCAAGTGAATCAATGAGGTGCCGTCAGGACAGTCTGAAAATGCTTGCCGCTCTTTGCCCACAACGGATTTATCTATAATCGGTTGATTGCGAATGTCAACATAACCACCCGCAAAAATCTGACCGCCTTTACCATTTGGCACCATGTCGCCAGTCGTGAAAAACCGGTGCTCCGCCAGTTGGTAACGACGCATGGTGCCGTCAGACAGCTGGACGTTGAGCGCAGAGCCAACTGTTGTGGTCACCATTGCTGCGGCATCTGCCAGTGAAGGTGCGGACATGGAGGTGAAATAAGAAGACACGTATTTCGCTGATCTGGCTTGAGCCATGGCACTGTTGCTGTTGAGCAACAATGATGCTGTGCCCAAAGAGCCAAGCGGCAACAGCGGTGCGCTGCCTAATATTTTTAGAAAACTTCGGCGTGACGTTGCTATGACTGTATTTTGTATATCTGACATGTGGCATTCCCCTGATTGTTTTAAACGTTATTTTTGATGTGCTACACGTTTAATTGTAAGCAGGGCGTGTGACAGACGCATGACGAAACAATGACAACCACATGACATGAATAAATATCCGATTGTCAGATAAAATGCAAACATCATGCAAACTTCATGCACACCAACTCAACAGGAAATCCATGTCCATTAAAAAAATCGCCCTCGTCGCCCATGACCACAAAAAACAAGACTTGCTCACTTGGTGCACTTACAACCGCAGCATACTCGCGCCGCACGAATTCGTCGGCACCGGTACCACGGGTCAGCTCATCGAGTCCGCGCTCGGGTTTTCAGTGCAAAAATTCAACAGCGGCCCGCTCGGCGGCGATCAGCAAATAGGTGCCGCCATCGTGGAAGGCGACATTGATTTATTGGTGTTTTTCTGGGATCCGCTCGAGCCAATGTCGCACGACCCAGACATCAAGGCCTTGCTGCGATTGGCCGTGCTGTGGAACATCCCCACAGCGTGCAATGTCGCCACGGCGGATTTCATCATCAGCAGCCCGCTGTTTGCGTCCGACTATCAGCGAGCGGTGCCTGATTTTTCTGCGTATCGACAACGGGCATTGAGCCTGTCCGACAATCTGCCGCCAAGCGACTGACATCGTCCATCAAACTAAGGCGCACTTAAACTTTTCACGAATTCATCGGGCGTTTGATAACCCACCACGCGAACTTTTTCTGTGCCCGTCAAAGGCTCGAGCAGTAAAATCGCGGGCGGACCATAAAGCTTGAATCGAGCCAGCAGCGCCGCATCGTCATCGGTGTAATTCGTCATATCGACCCGCACCAGTGTCATGCCACTCATGATTTTTTGCACGCGCGCATCGGGAAAGGTTTTTTTCTCCATCTCAATGCATGAACGACACCAATCCGCATACATGTCAACCAAGACGGGCTTATCACTCTCGGCCACCACCTGATTGAGCGCATCCACAGAACGCACAGATTGGAACTGCACCGCGCTCGGCGTGCCCCACGCCACGTCCCAATATTTACCCCACAAGGGCTGCGCTATCCACACCGCAGCGGCCAACATGAGCACGCCGATGAACTGTTTGACGCGCACCATCCACGCGCCACTTCTCGGCACAAGGCGACCAAAACCCGCCCCCAAAATCAACAGCGGCACGCCCATGCCATAGGCCAACACAAACAAAGCCAAACCGCCCATGCCAACATGGCCTGACTGCGAAATATACGCAATCAACCCAACCAACGGCGCCGTCACACACGGCGAAGCAATCACCGCCGATGCCGCACCGAGCACCGCCGCGCCAACATAACCACTGCGACCTTGCGTGTGGCGTGCAATGAAGTTTTGCCAAGACGCAGGCAACTGCAGCTGAAACACATCAAACATCGAGAGTGCCATCAAACCGAGCAATGCGGCAAAAACACCCAACACCCACGGACTTTGTAAGTAGCGGTGCAAGCTCGCGCCAGTCTGTGCAGCCAACACACCCACCAGCGCATAAATCAGTGCCATGCCCGTGACATACGACAAGGCCAGCCAAATACCACGGCCCCGCGTGCGGTCGCTCTGCCCCGCCAGCATCGTCGATAAAATCGGCAACATCGGCAACATGCACGGCGTGAGCGACAGCAATACGCCCAAGCCAAACACCACTGCGAGCGCCACCAACGGATTGTTTTGCACAAACACATTGCGCGCGTAAGCCGTGTTGTCAGCGGTCGTTGCATCCGCCGTCTCGGTGACGCGGACACTGTCGTTTTGACCACTCGGTTCGACAGGCGCAATGACTGGCGTTGTCACCACCGCTGCATCATTGACCGACGCAGGCACACTCGGATTCGTCGCAGTCTCTGGCGCAACTGCTTCGATGACTTTTTTGGGTGCATTGCCCGCATCGACATTGGTACCATCTGCCGTGGCCACAGTCACCGCCACATCACCCACGGCGTTGAGCACTGCTTGGGTTTTTCGTGGTGGATAGCACAAACCTTTGTCCGCGCAACCACGCGACGTCACGACCAGCTTAAACAAACCGTCGCTGGTTTTGATTTTTTTAACAGGCACATTCAATACCACTGAACCATGGTAAATGGCCATGTCCTTGTTGAAGTTTTCGTCAAACTTGATTTGAGCCGTGGGCAATTTGACCGTGCCATTTTGCACCACAGCACCATCAGGGCTGACCACCGCGAATGTGAACTCATCACGGTACATGTAATAATTTGGCGCAATATTAAATTGCACTTGCGCCGTGGTTGGATTGATCATTTGTGCTTTGAACACAAATGCCTGGTCCGGCGGTAAAAACGCGGCCGTCTGCGCAGACGCCAACCGCATCACGCCCATCGCCCAGCACATCATCAGTGCCAGCACCACCATCAACCCAGAACGTTGTATCCGCATATCTTCTTTCGAAATCATTGACCAACAGGCAAGCCGCCATCGACTCGCAACTTCGTCATTCTACAATATTGTGTCTCTGCCCGTTTGCGGGCACTCTTTGTGAGTCGACAAAATCACCGGGCGACAAAAAACGGATTGAAACCTCAATCCGTTTTTGTTTTACCAACTCACTTAATCAAATCCGTCGACTCAATCAAATATGTCAGCCATGCCACATAGACAGCGCCGCAGATTACTCAGCAGCTTCAGTCTCTGTGGCTTCTGGGCGATCGACCAGTTCAACAAAGGCCATCGGTGCATTGTCGCCAATACGGTAGCCATTTTTGAGAACGCGCATGTAACCACCTGGGCGTTTCGCGTAACGTGGACCAATCACTTCAAACAATTTCACAACCATTTCACGGTCGCGCAGACGGTCAAACGCCAAGCGTTTGTTCGCCAATGTTGGGGTTTTACCCAAAGTGATGATAGGCTCCAACACTTTGCGCAATTCTTTTGCTTTTGGCAATGTGGTTTTGATGACTTCGTGGCGCAATACTGAAACACACATATTGCGGAACATAGCCAAACGGTGGCTGCTGGTGCGATTGAGTTTACGTAA
>CALMCK010000193.1 GCA_937862845.1 uncultured Burkholderiaceae bacterium
GAGCGTAATGCTCGCTTTTTTGTGTTTGTAGATTGTGGGCGATTGCCCATGTCTCATTCGTGATCTTGATGATAACGCGTGACGATATCGACTTCTTCTTTTGACCCGAGAAACACTGCGACGCGTTCATGCAAACGAGTCGGTTGTATGTCTAAAATGTCCACTAAGCCGTTGGTGGCCGCGCCGCCGGCTTGTTCGACAATCATGGCCATGGGATTGGCTTCGTATAGTAAACGCAGTCGTCCCGTTTGATTGGATTCTCGTGAGTCTGCGGGATAGAGAAATATGCCACCGCGTGTGAGAATACGGTGAACTTCTGCGACCATGGCGGCAATCCAGCGCATGCTGAAATCACGACCGCGCACACCATCGGCACCTGCGATCAGCTCGCCGATGTAGCGTTGGATAGGTGCGCGCCAGAAGCGACCGTAGGATGAGTTGATGGCGTATTCGCTGGTGGTTTGTGGGATTTGCACCTGATCTTGGGTGAGCACCCATGAGCCGATTTCCAAGTCGAGTGTGAAAATCTGTACGCCATGTCCTGTGGTGAGCACGAGTTGCGTCTGTGGGCCGTACAAGGCGTAGCCTGCGGCGACTTGTTCGCGGCCTTTTTGTAAAAAATCTTGTTCGGTGATGGGCGCGACTTCACCTTCGATGGGTTCTGATTTTTTGAGCACGGAGAAAATCGTGCCGATGGACACATTGATGTCGATGTTGGATGAGCCGTCGAGCGGGTCATAAATCAATAAATATTCGCCTTTGGGGTAGCGGTTGGGGATTTCATAAAAATCGTCCATTTCTTCTGAAGCCAATCCAGCGAGGTGGCCGCCCCATTCATTGGCGTCGATGAGAATCTCGTTGGATAAAATATCGAGTTTCTTTTGAATCTCGCCTTGCACGTTTTCGGATTCTGTCGAACCCATGACATCGCCGAGTGCGCCTTTAGACACCGCATGGCTGATGTGTTTGCAGGCACGGGCAGCGACTTCGATGAGCAGCCGTAAGTCGGCGGGCAGGTTGTTGTGTTCGCGTTGTTGCTCGATGAGATAGCGCGAGAGGGTTTTGCGTTTCATGGGAGGCTCCGAAGTTTATAAAATGGCTTTGGCGATGATTTCGCGCACGTCTTGCGACAAAGTGTTTGAGGCATGCACGCGTTCAAGCGCGGCTTTCATGTGGGATTGATACGGCTCTGCGTAAGTGCGCCAGTGCTCGAGTGTGCGGGCGAGGCGTGCGGCGACTTGCGGATTGCTGCGGTCGATGTCGAGTACTTGATTTGCCCAAAATTCGTAACCTGCGCCGTTGGCTTGGTGAAAATGATGCGGGTTGGCATTGCAAAAGCCAAAGATGAGCGAGCGCAGGCGATTGGGATTGGGTTTGATGAATGCGGGGTGGTTGAGCAACTCGGCTAAAGTCTCGAGAATTTCATCGTGAGTGGCGTAGGGGTTTGCGGCTTGGACGGCAAACCATTTGTCGATGACGAGGGCTTCTTGTTCAAAGCGTTCATAAAAATCGTCAATCAGCACATTGGCCAAACCTGTGCCTTCATGTATTTGTGTTGAGAATGCTGCCATGCGGTCGGTCATGTTGTTGGCTTGGTGGTATTGGTCAAAAGCCAATGTTTCGTTTTCATTGGTTAATCTGATGTGGCGCAGTGCGATGTTTTTCAGTGCGCGCTCACCTGCGGCGGCGCCGTTGTACGCATACGCTTGTGCGCTGTTGAGTGCGGAGTAGATGCTTTGCCATTCACTTTGAAAGTGTTCGGTGATGGCGGCGTTGGCACGTTCGCGCGCGGCAAATAATTTTTGCGGATCAATTGGTGCTTGCTTGGCGGCGAGTTGCGCGAGGTAAGCGAAGCTGGGCAGGGTGAACAGCTGCGCTCGGTAGGCGGGGCTGAGCTCGTCATTGACCAACAATGAACGCAGGGCGTCGAGTTGCTGCGGGCTAAATGTGTTGAGTGTGTCGTTGATAATCGCGCGTGCGTAAATTTGTTGGACGGCATCCCAGCGGTTGAATGCGTCGGTCTCATTGGCAGCGAGAAAGCATAAATCGGCGTCGCTGTGGTTGAATTCGATGGTGACGGGTGCAGAAAAATTTCGATTGAGTGACGGTGTGGGTTTTTGAGTGGTGTTTTCAAACACCACTGTTTCGCTTGTGTTTTTTAACTCAATCAATTGCTCAACACCATCACCGCCGAGCAATGCGATTTTTAACGGAATGTGCAGCGGCGGCTTGACCTCATCCGTCGGCTCAATGCCGACAGGCCGATTGCGCTGCGTGAAGGTCATCGTGTACTGCTGCAACGCGGCATCGTACGTGCCCGTCACCGCCACGCTCGGCGTGCCCGCTTGCTCATACCAGCGACCGAATTGTGTCAAATCAACTGAGTTCGCATCCGCCATCGCGGCGCGAAAATCGTCGCAGGTCACGGCTTGGCCATCGTGGCGCTTAAAGTATAAATCCATGCCTTGACGGAAACCATCACGACCGAGCAATGTCTCGTACATGCGCACGACTTCTGCGCCTTTTTCGTACACTGTCATGGTGTAAAAATTATTGATTTCCTCGTACGCATTCGGCCGTATCGGATGCGCCATTGGCCCTGCGTCTTCGGCGAACTGTGCGGTGCGTAAGTTGCTCACATCGTCGATTCGTTTGACCGCGCGCGCACTCGCGGCGGCTTGGTCGGTGAGTCCTGCGGTGAGCTGGTCGCTGGAAAACTCTTGGTCGCGGTAGACGGTTAAACCTTCTTTAAGGCTTAATTGAAACCAGTCTTGGCAAGTCACACGGTTGCCCGTCCAATTGTGAAAATACTCATGACCGACCACGGCTTCGACGTTTTCAAAATCCAAATCGGTGGCCGTCTCTGGGTGTGCGAGCACGAATTTGGTGTTGAAAATATTCAAACCCTTGTTCTCCATCGCGCCCA
>CALMCK010000194.1 GCA_937862845.1 uncultured Burkholderiaceae bacterium
GCGTCAAACAAGGGACGCTCGATGCCGCCGTGCTCGCATTGCCGATCAATGAAGTGGGTTTGTCCATGACTGCTTTATATGACGAAGATTTTTATTTGGCCGTGGCGAAAAACCACCGATTGGCGACACAGAAAACCGTACAAGGCGACGAGATGAGCGACGATGCCATGCTGGTATTGGGCGCAGGGCACTGTTTTCGCAATCAAGTGTTGCAAGCCAATCCGCTGATTCAACCATTAAAAATCGAGCAAGATGGTTTGCACAAAACCTTTGAAGGCACCTCCCTAGAAACGTTGCGCCACATGGCAGCAAGCGGCATTGGCATCACGGTGTTGCCCGCGTTGGCCGTGCCTGCGGGCTCCCACGATGATGGCTTGCGCTATTTGCCTTTTAGCAATCCCGTGCCACAGCGGCGTATTGTGCTGGTTTGGCGAAAAAACTTCTCACGCCACGCCGCCTGTGAGCTGCTCGCGCAGTTGATGCGCGACTGCGGTGTGTTAGAATCATCGGGTGTGTCACTGGTTGCACCATGATGCTTTACTGTGTCTTTTATTCGCAGCTGAAATCCCAACGAGCGAATAGGGCGCCACCATTTTCCTTTTTTATTTAACATCATATGTCCAAAAAACTGACTTTATACATTCGCCTGATTCGACTCGATAAGCCCATCGGCATTTTGCTGCTGCTGTGGCCGACGCTGTGGGGCTTGTGGTTGGCGGCAGATGGCGTGCCGCCACTGAAAGAGTTGCTGATTTTCATCGCAGGCACGGTACTGATGCGCTCGGCAGGCTGCGCGGTGAATGACTATGCCGACCGAGAATTTGATAAGCACGTCGCGCGCACCGTCAATCGTCCGCTGACCAGCGGGCAGATTTCTGGCACAGAAGCGCTGGTGGTGACGGCTGTGTTGACCTTGTTGGCGGGTGTTTTGGCATTGCAACTCAATGGCTTGTCGATTAAGTTGGCCGTGGTTGCCGCGATTTTAGCGGGCAGCTATCCGTTTTTTAAACGATTTTTCGCCATTCCTCAAGCGTATCTGGGCATTGCTTTCGGCTTCGGCATTCCGATGGCTTTCGCCGCTGTGCGCAATGAAATTCCGATGGTGGCATGGTGTTTGCTGTTGGCAAATGTGTTTTGGACCATCGCTTATGACACCGAATACGCACTGGTGGACAAAGACGATGACTTAAAAATCGGCATCAAAACCTCCGCGATTACTTTTGGCCGCTTTGACATTGTTGCGGTGATGGGTTGCTATGCCGCATTCATCGGCATCATGACGCTGGTGGGCGCACAGTTGGGCTTCGGTCTGGCCTATTTTGCGGGTCTGCTGGTCGCTGCGGCGATTGCGATTTATCATTTCACATTGATTAAACAACGCAATCCTGCACTGTGCTTTAAAGCTTTTTTACACAACAACTGGCTCGGCGCAGCTGTGCTCGCGGGTGTGGTTTTCTCTTATTGACAATGGATTTTATATGCTCGTGGTTTTATCGCCCGCCAAAAGTTTAGACTTTGACACACCGCCACAGACTCAAACATCGACACAACCCCTGTTTATCAAACAATCGTCCGAACTGATTAAACTGCTGCGCGCATACGATGTGCCCGCATTGGCCGGGCTCATGCACCTGTCAGATAAACTGGCCACCCTCAATGTCGCCCGCAACCACATCTGGCGTCCCAAATTTGACAGCAGCAATGCCAAACAAGCGATACTGGCATTTGACGGAGACGTCTATGCGGGTTTTGCCGCGAAAACATTAAACACGAAAGAGTTGGAAAGGGCGCAGAAAGTCATCCGAGTTCTGTCAGGCTTATACGGCATACTCAAGCCGCTCGACCTCATGCAAGCCTATCGGCTGGAAATGGGCACTCAACTGGCCAACAAAAAAGGCAGTAACCTCTACGCCTACTGGGGCGACACACTTAGCAAAGCCCTGCAAACCGAGCTCGAAGGTCACAAAACACAAGCGCTCATCAACCTTGCATCGGATGAGTACTTTAAAGCCGTGCCGCTCAAGGCGTTCAAATACCCTGTGATTCAACCCGTGTTTCACGAAGGCAAAAATGGCCAATACAAAATCATCAGCTTTTTCGCCAAACGCGCACGCGGCACCATGGCACGCTACATCGTCCAGCATAAAATCGAAAAACCCGAACAGCTTAAAAATTTCAGCGAAGACGGCTATCGGTTTTCACATGAACAGCAGGGCAAACACGGCGTACTGCAATGGGTGTTTGTGCGTGAAGGAAGCTAAGTTGCTGGTGATGTGTTGCGCAGAAGCGCTAATGTTGAGGTGTGTCGATGATGGGTTTGTTTTTTAGAGCACGAATAAAACACTCAATGCAAGCGGACATAAAAAATCCCAGTCGTCTGACTGAGATTTTTTATTACGTGGTGCCCAGGAGAGGACTCGAACCTCCACACCCGAAGGCACATGGACCTGAACCATGCGCGTCTACCAATTCCGCCACCTGGGCAGGTGTCTAGTGTCGCTATGATACACGATGTGGCAATATGAAAAGGCGGATTGTTGGGTAATATTGGCCATTTTCATGTATCTTTAGCATTGTTGACCTAAAATGGTCGTATGCCAAACACAAAGCGCTTCATAACGAGCGAGCCGCTATTTTATAGGGTTAATCAATTTTGTCAAATCAAAACAGTAAAAAAACAATGAAAAACAATAAAAAAGAATCAGAAACCACTCGAACTCGGGCAAAAACGCCTAAAACGAGTCCAGAATCCACAAAAGAGTCGGCCAAGCCGACTGTCAAGAAGCGCAGCAGCGCTAAATCAACACAGGTCTCTGCTTTGCTAAAACCACGTGCAGATGCACCAGCGGTTTCGACGGCGGTAGCGCCTGTTGTGCCGACGGCGGTGAGTGTGCCTGAGACCAAGACCAAACGGGCGGCCACGGCGAGTATGCCGACGCGCAGTGCTTTGTTTAACATCATTCAAACCCATGCAGTCAACTATAAGAAGCCGTTGACCACGATTCAAATCGCGCAGGAGTTCGATGTGCTGCCCGCTCAGGTGGGCACGCTGCAAAGCCTGCTGGACCAAATGACAGCGGCAGGCGACATTAAAATGAATCCCAAAGGCTCGTATACGCCTTTGTCGCCCGAGCCTTTGATTGCGGGTCGTTTGCAGACGCACAAAGACGG
>CALMCK010000195.1 GCA_937862845.1 uncultured Burkholderiaceae bacterium
ATTTAAGGGAGGCGTTTAATATGGATTGACCATCTGCGAAAGCCATGCCGCTGAAGGACAATAAAGAAAGAAGAAGAAGTTTTTTCACGGCGTTGTTTCCTTTTTTTGGTTTGTTTTGATATGAGTGGTGTAGTTATTTCAATAATGAAGTGAGAACTTCAAAATAAGTCGGAAAAGTCTTCCCGACACATTCAGGCTCGTTAATCGTCACGCCGACTTTGCTCAATGCGACGAGCGAGAAGCACATCGCCATGCGATGATCGTCGTAGGTGTCAATCGCGGCGTGTTTCCAGCCATCTGCTGCGGGCGGCGTGATGACGATGTAATCCGCGCCCTCCTCCACCGTCGCGCCGACTTTGCGCAGCTCGGTGGCCATGGCGCTTAAGCGGTCGGTTTCTTTGACACGCCATGAGGCGATGTTGGTCAATGTCGTACTGCCGCGTGCAAACAGCGCCGCCGCCGCCAACGTCATCGCCGCATCTGGAATGTGGTTGCAGTCAAGCGTGATGCCTTTGAGCTGCGTCTCGTCTGGGTCGTCCTCGTGGTGGATGCCGCGCACCTCAATCCAGTTCTCGCCCATCATGACGTTCGCGCCCATCATGCGCAGCGCATCGGCGAATTTCACATCGCCTTGAATGCTCGACAAACCCACGCCCGTGACGCGCAGCGGGCCGCCGCCGAGTGCGCCGAGCGCGAGGAAATACGAGGCGGATGACGCGTCGCCTTCGACGAAAATCTCACGCGGCGAGGTGTACGCCGCAGCCGCGTCGATGGTGAATGTTGACCAACCATCGCGCGCGACCGTCACGCCGAATCGCGCCATGAGGTTTAAAGTGATTTCGATATACGGTTTAGAAATCAACTCGCCGATGACGTGTATCGTCACCTTGCGAGCGATTTGCGCCGCGAGCAACGGCGCCGCCATCAACACCGCCGTGAGAAATTGGCTCGACACATTGCCTTTAATACTCAAACTCAAATCACCCGCGGGTAACACCGCAGGTGACAGCCTAAACGGCGGAAAGCCTGCATTGCCCTGATACTCAACCTGCACGCCGACCTGCACCAATGCATCAATCAAATCGCCAATCGGTCGCTCATGCATCCGTGGCACACCGTGCAGCGCATACGTGCCATTCTGCAACGCCAACACCGCCGTCAACGGCCGAATCGCCGTGCCCGCATTGCCCATAAATAAATCTGCGTCTTTGTTCGGAAAATCGCCGCCCGTGCCGACCACGTCGTAATCGTGCTCCGCGACTTGTGTGACCGACACGCCGAGGACCTGCAGCGCGTCCAGCATCACACGCGTGTCATCCGAATCGAGGACATCGCGCACGCGCGTCGTCTCGCCTTTTTTAGACAACGCCGCAAGGAGCAAAACGCGGTTGGAAATGCTCTT
>CALMCK010000196.1 GCA_937862845.1 uncultured Burkholderiaceae bacterium
GGCATACTCTATTTGTACCTTTGATATTCCTGTTCAAGTTCCTCAGAGCACACCGGCCAATGAGTCGTTCACCAATGTCATTCCTGCGGGTGGCGTGACAGTGGCGAGTGATTCGCAGGCCAACAATGTGATCGTGGCGACAGGCACCATCAGCACGGGTGTCACGCCGTTGGCGCCAGATGTGGGCAAAGGATTTTCTCCTGAGATTATTTTCCAAGACCGCAACGGTATCATTGACCCACCCGTCAATACGATTCCAGAATTGTCGACGCTGACATTCACCATCGCCAATCCAAACGCATCTGCAGCGAATGCCTATACGAATGTTTCCTTCACCGACACATTCCCCGTGGTGGGTGGTAAACCCGTGCTTGTTGTCGCCCCTGTGCCGAACGTCACTTACTCAGCCAGTTGCGCAGGCACGCCAGCAGCGACTGCCGCCACAGGCTCGGGCAGCGTCAGCTTCTCAGGCATCACTGTGGCCAATGGCGCAACGTGCTATGTCACAGTGGATGTGATTGGTAAGGTTCCTGGTAACCACACCAATAGACTTCCCGTGGGTTCGGTCACCGCTGTCATTGCCAATGGACCGACTGTCAGCAATTCGAAAGAAGCATCTGGCAGTATCGCTGTGCTGAACAGCTACCCAGCGCATAGTTTGACCAAAGATGTGGCCAAGGCGAGCGCGCCAACCACCTCGATTGACACCAATGAGGTTTTTGTTGATGATGTGCTGCGCTATACCATCGTGCTTAAAAACATCGGTGCTGTGCCAATGAAGTTGAGTGAAATAGAATCGATTACAGACGAGTTGCCAGAGTATGTTGACTTTGTGTCAGCAAACAATGGCGGGTCTTTGGTTGGCACAACTGTCACATGGGATTTGACGGGTTCAACAACGGTCATCCCTGTGGGTCAGTCCTACACGGTCACATGGGATGCAACCGTGCTCGCACCGACGGTCAGCGCAGCGTCATACCAAGTCGTCAACAACGCAAAAACGCCAGCATTTTCTAGCTGCGCCGTGCGTCTGGGCAGCGCTTGTTTGACCAAGCAGCCACTGGCGAAGTGTACCGCACCCGCTGACCCGTTGAATATCACGCCAGCAGAAATGAATAATGTGAACATCTGTAAACCAGTGGTTAATCCACTCATTGCAGCAGAATACGACATCAAAAAAGACGTGTTCAAAACCTCTGATTTGACCACATCCATTGATGGTCAAGCGGTGGTGCCGACCGATAAATTGAGCTATGTGATTACAGTGAGCAACACAGGTCAAACCCCGATTGTTGCCAAGCGTGACTTGATCAGCGTGACCGATCAGTTGCCAGCAGAGGTCACGTATGTGGCAGGTTCTGCGTCGCCAGTCATCACGCCTGATCCGACCAGCAATGCCATCACATGGGATTTAAGTGCCAGCAGTTTGACCATTCCTGTCGGTGGCAGTGCGCAGTTCCGTGTAGATGTCACTGTGAACAATGACGCCGCCAATACCATTAAAAACACAGGTAAGGTCAAAGGTAAAGACACCAACACCACAACCAATCCGATTGGTCAGCCAACCTATACGTTGCTCAAAGATGTCCGTAAAAAAGGCAGCACTGAGTCACACAACGGTGGTGATGTCGTGGGCAATGACGAGTTGACATATGTCGTCACGGTTAAAAACTCTGGCAAAGACAATCTCTTGTTGAGCCGATATGTGCAGCAGATCACCGACGCAGTACCTGTCGGTACCACGGTCACCAGCATTGGTAACTCAGGTGCGAACAACAATGGTGTCATCACATGGAACTTGAGCAATGACACGCAATTCTTGGCCGCAGGCGAAACCCGCGAGTTCACGTTTGATGTCATCGTTGACGAATCAGCCGTATTGCCGATTGCCAACGTCGCTAAAACCAAAGACGTCAGCAGCTGCCCAATCACCGACACAGCTTGTATCGCAACGCCACCTGTGGCCGCGTGTACGATGCCAGCCGATGTTCTCGCACTCACGGCAGCAGAGCAAGCCGATGTGAATGTGTGTAAGCCAGTGGTCAATAAGTTGATTCTCGACACCACGCTTTACCTCGAGAAGACTGTTGATCGTAAAGAAGCAGAACTCGGCGACATGGTCAAATACACCATCCGTGTGAAGAACTCAGGCAAAGCACGTGCGACTGCAGTTAAGGTCACCGACATCTTGCCAGCGGGTTTCCGTTACATCGATGACACGACACGTTTGGCTGACGGCACAGTGTTGCCAGAGCCAGTCGGTGCGCCAGGTCCGACATTGGTGTTTGCTTTGGGCAACATCTCTGCGGGTGCTGAAGTGACGTTCACTTACCGTGCACGCATCGGTGTGGGCGCCATGCAAGGCGATGGTGTTAATCGCGCCACGGCATGTACCACAGCGAACAAGATTCTGTGTTCGAACGAAGGTCGCGCCAAGGTTCGTGTGGACGGCGGTGTCTTTACCGACAAAGCCTGCTTGATGGGCACAGCGTTTGCCGATTTGAACGACAACGCGGTCAAAGATGAGAACGAAACAGGTGTGCCAGGCGTCAAGTTGTACATGGAAGACGGCACTTACTTCATCACCGACACCACGGGTAAATACAGCTACTGCGGTATTGAGCCACGCACCCACGTATTGAAAGTGGACAAAGCGAGCTTGCCACGTGGTTCAGCATTGCAAATCACCAGCAACCGCAACATGGGTGATCCCAACAGTCTGTTCTTGGATGTTAAAAACGGCGAGTTGATTCGTGGTGATGTGGCGATTAAGCCGACCAGCGAGCAGTTCATGAAAGACGTGCTGCAACGCATTAAAGGTCAAAAGGACCAACCCGCCAAAGGCGTGAGCTTTGAAGGTGTCGCACAGTAATCGTTGACAGGGATGGCTTAAATAAAATGAGCCATCCCACATCCCCCGAACACGTTGATGTGTTGCTTGAAGAATCAAGCCACACAAAATTGGAGTACAAAAATGAAGCAACAACATAAAATCCGCCGCAGCGCAGTGAGAAGCTTTCAAGTTTCCTTGCTCGCCCTCGCTGTGGCACACAGTTTCACAGCGATGGCCCAAGGCACGAGCAACCCAGCGGTTGGCGATCCTGTGCGCGTCACTGACGACATCGCCGTGCCGACCCCTGCATTTGGTGCAGGCGTGGCCGTGCCGGCACTGACGGTTGACACCAGCAATCTGCCGAGCACACACGCCGCCGACATGGCCAGCGCGAATGCACGCGTGGGCAAAGTGAGTGTCTCTGTCGATAAAAACAACTTACCAGCCGATGGCGAAACCCAAAACGCGATTCACATCAGCGTCATGGGCAAAGACGGCTTGCCACTCGCGGGCGAGGTTCTGCTCACGGTTCAAGTGAGTGGTGGCACGCTCGGCTTGCCAGGCATTCCCGCCTCAGAGTTGAACAAAGGCATTCTGAACAACGAGCAAACCATTGTGGTCAAAGCGGTCAACGGCGTCGCCGTGGTCGTGCTCAATGCCCCGATTGAACCGCAAGACGTGCAAGTGCGTGTGACCGCAGGCACGGCTCAAGCCAAAGGCACTTTGAGCTATTTGCCAGAACAGCGCAGCATGGTGGGCGTGGGTTTGGTCGAAGGCATCATTCGCTTTAACAGCGGCAAAGGCGCGATCAACATCAACAACGTCGGTGCCACAGACGGCTTTGAGCGCGAAATCAAACGCTTTGGCCGCACATCTGACAACGGCAAACGCAGCTACGGCGCACGCGCCGCCTTCTTCCTCAAAGGCAAGATTAAAGGCGACGTATTGCTCACGGCCGCGTATGACTCGGACAAAGACACGGGCGAGCGCATGTTCCGTGACATCAATCCAGAAGACTACTACCCCGTTTATGGCGATGCATCGGTGAAGGGCTTTGACGCCCGCTCAAACAGCAAACTGTATGTGCGCGTCGATAAAAACAAATCCTACATGCTCTGGGGCGATTTCAACACAGGCACAGGCTTTAGCCAAATGACCGGTGGCGGCGCAGTGGCCGACATCACCAAGCGTGACTTGGGCAACTACAGCCGTTCAATGACCGGTGCGCGCGCGCACTTTGAGTCGGACAATGGCGTGGTCGCGGTGAACGCATTCGGCAGCAAAGACAGCCTCAAGCAAGTCGTCGAAGAGTTCCCAGCATTTGGCATGAGTGGTCCATTCACCGTGTCAAATCGCAACGGCATCGAAGGCACAGAAAAGCTCGAAATCATCACACGTGACCGCAACCAACCGTCATTGATTCTCAATGTGCAACCGCTGGTGCGTTTCGTTGACTACAGCTTCGAGCCATTCGCAGGTCGCGTCATGCTCAAGCAAGCCTTGTCCAGTGTGGATTCAAACGGCAACCCGATGTCGCTTCGCGCAGTCTACGAAGTCGAGCAGGGTGGCGAGAAGTTCTGGATTTACGGCGCAGACGCACAGGTTAAAGTGGCTAAAGGCGTCGAGGTTGGCGCATCGTATGTCAAAGACAAAAACCCCTACGCCCCGTACGAGTTGGCCAGTGCCAACGCCACGGTCCAGTTTGGCGAGAACACCGCCCTCGTCGCTGAGTACGCACACAGCGAAAGCGCCGTGGCTGGTTTGACAGGCAGCAGCACCTACACGATTGACCCGAGTTTGGTGGCAGACGGCGGCGACAAAGCACGCGGCGACGCATGGCGCGTTGAAGTTCGTCATCAAGACGAGCGCATCGGTGCCCGTGCTTACTACGGCAAATCGGACGCTGAGTTCAACAACCCATCGGCATCGCTCTCGCGCGGCCGTGAAGAAGCGGGTCTGAAACTCACCGCCCGCATCAACGATAGAATCACCGCTTACTTAAACGGCACATTGAGCCGCGACACTGTGTACGGCGCACGCCGCAACATGGGTGAAGTGGGCGTCGACTACAAAGTCAACGACAAGCTTAACTTGGACTTCGGTTTGGTCGCCAACCGCCAACGCGCGGGCAGCTACGGCAGCAGTTTGTCTGTGGCAACCCCGTTCACCGCGCCACTCGCAGGTGACTGGTACAACAATGGCAGCGCCATTGACCCAGTCTCTGGCGGCACGTTGAGCAATGTGGGCGGCGGCTGGTATGGCTCGAGCTACGGCACGGGCAACTCAACCTATGACGACAACTACACAGGCCTGCGTTTGCGCGCGACCTACCGCCCGACCAGCAAGATTGACTTGATGGCCGAATACCAACAATCATTGCGCAGCGGCTTCTACCCACGCGCATCATTGGGCGCAGCGTATCGCTTCTCTGACCTCGGCCGTGCGTATGCCAAATACGAATGGGCGACTGGTTTGTCAGCACCCGATGGCCAAAACAGCAAAGCGGGCGAATTGCGCAGCAACGCCTTTGTGTTTGGCATTGACACGCAATACATGCCAGGTGGCACGGTCTTCTCTGAATACCGTTTGCGCGACGAATTCGGTGGACGCAACATGCAAGCGGCCAGCGGTTTGCGCAACACATGGAATCTGTCGGACAAACTGCGCCTGAACACCGCCGCAGAATACCTGCACATCTTTGGTGGTGATGGCCAAAAAGCCACTGCACTGTCAGCCGGTTTGGAATACCGTCCGAACGACTTGTGGGCCGTGACCAACCGCCTCGAATAGCGTCGCCTCGGCGACTCAAAAGGCAGCACCACGACCTACGGCTACGACACATGGTTGTCAGCAGTCACCGTTGCGCGCAAGCTCAACCAAGACTGGACCGCGCTCGCACGCAACTACTACCTGCGCACCGACCGTCGTGGCCACGGTGTGGACGCCTACGAAAACCGTTTCCAAGTCGGCGTCGCCTACCGCGACAGCGCCACCAACCGCATGAACGCTCTGGCCAAATACGAGTTCTGGACCAGCCGCGACGACACTGGTTTGGGCACCGCCAACAGCGATGTCACAGGCTACCGCAAACACATCTTCTCGATCCATGCCGACTACCACCCAGAACGCAAATGGTGGATGACCGGTCGCCTCGCAGGCAAATGGCAAAAAGACACGTTTGACGGTCGCACCGACAGCTACAGCGCCATGCTCGCCGCAGGCCGTGTCAACTACGACATCACACCCAAATGGGACGTGAGCGTATTGGCAGCAGGTTTGTACAGCCCGAAAGGCTCGAACGCCACGCAATACGCCGCAGGTATCGAGACGGGTTATCAAGTGGCTAAAAACCTCTGGTTCTCAGCAGGCTACAACTTCCGCGGCTTCAACGCCTCAGACATGGCCGGCTCAGAGTACACCCAAAAAGGCGCCTTCCTGCGCTTGCGTTACAAGTTTGATGAAGAGACATTTGGCTTCACCACACCTGAGAAACCCATGCCAGCGATTGTGCCCGTGTTCAAACCACAGGTCATCAACTTAAGCGCCGACGGATTGTTCGCATTCGGCAAATCGAGCTTGAGCGACATGCGCTCAGAAGGCGTGGCCGACTTAGAAGCACTGGCCGCAGAGCTCAAAGGTTTGACCGAATTGACATCGATCAGCGTCATCGGCCACACCGACCGCATCGGCTCACCGGCAGCGAATCTCTTGCTGTCACAACGCCGCGCAGAAACCATCAAAGCCTTCTTTGTCAGCAAAGGCATTGATGCGAATCTCGTCAGCACCCGCGGCATGGGCTTGACCCAGCCAGTTGTGGAGTGCAAAGGCCCGAAATCAGCCAAAGTGATTGCCTGCTTGCAAGCGAATCGCCGTGTTGAGATTATGGTCAATGGCTCTAAAACGGTGCAGGTGGTGAAACCGTAAGTTTGGGTTGCAATATAGTGGGGGGCAGACGTTTGTTTCCCCACACCCTTTATTTTTAAGCATCACTTTAAAACCCTTGCAGATATGCAAGGGTTTTTTACTGAGTGCGCGGTGCATGAGGTTGCGTGTGATACACTCCACCCACTATTTAAAACACTTGAGGGTGTTTTGATAAAGCCGAAATATCCCCCAGCAACAGATTCTGACTTTATAAAACCACCTTAGATAAACGCTCGATATATGGACCACAGATGACTCAATTGAACAACCCGACAACCACACGCGCTTGGGCATTTTATGACTGGGCGAACTCTGCTTATGCCTTGGTGATTAACTCAACTATTTTTCCTTTGTATTACGCCTCTGTCACCAAAGGGCAGCGTTTAAATGCCTTTGGCATGCAGCTCGAACCCGCAGCGGTGTTTGGTTATTCGCTCATGCTGTCATTTTTGATTTTGGTTTTTTTATCGCCCATCCTCTCCAGCATTGCCGATAAACGCGGCAACAAACTCTCGTTCATGAAGTTCTTTGCCACCATGGGCTCGCTGGCGTGCATGGGCTTGTTTTTCTTCACCGATATTTCTCGGATTGGTTTGTGTTTGGGGTTGAACATCATGGCCAGCATTGGGTTTTATGGCAGCTTGGTTTTTTACAATGCGTATCTGCCAGAGATAGCCAGTAAAGACCAGCAAGACACCTTGTCTGCGCGCGGGTTTTCGCTGGGTTATGCCGGCTCAATGATTATTCTCATCGTCAGTTTGATTCTGATTCAGTTTGTCGCGGATGATTCAAACCGTGGTTTTTATACACGACTGTGTTTTTTATTGACGGGGATTTGGTGGTTGGGTTTCGCGCAATACAGCTTTGCGCGCTTGCCAAGAAGTGAGGCCAAAAACACGACGCATGACTCATTGATCGCACTGGTTCGGGAGAGTTTTAGAGGTGTTCGCCACACAGCAGGCGTGTTGTTTCGGACGCCGAGCTTGGATGTGTTTCTGGGCGCATTTTTCTTTTACAGTGTCGGCATGCAGACGATTTTTCTCATGGCGACATTTATTGGCGATGAGATTGGATTGGACGCAGGCAAACTCATTGTCACCATATTGTGCCTGCAACTCGAAGCGATTATTGGCGCACAATTGCTGTCGCGCCTGTCCGCTAAAATCGGCAACAGTCGTGTGTTAATCATCGCCGTCATGTTTTGGATCATCGCGTGCATCGCGATTTTCATGTTGGATAAAACCAACCCCTATGTTGAATACCAGTTTTACGCCATCGCCGCATTGGTTGGGCTCGTCATGGGCGGCTTGCAGTCCATGTCGCGCTCGACATACAGTAAACTGCTGCCCGCCACCGATGAGCCGACCACATTTTTCAGCTTCTATGACATCCTTGAAAAACTCGCCATCGTGGTCGGCACACTGACCTACAGTTTGTTGATTGAACGCACCGGTGAAGTTAAACCATCAGCACTGGCGATGGCAGGATTCTTTGCGGTGGGTTTGTTGTTTTTATTGAGACTCAATAAAATCAATAAGGTGGCTTGAGCGGGCAGATGATGCTGACCAGTATTCAATCCCTTGTGTGTTGAGTTGAATATGTGTTGTGTCTGGGTCAAGAGCATCGTGCTGACGTGTGGCCTGATCGGGCAGGGCGCAAGGACTTAGCCACAGCCAATGGTTTTTTTGTGGGTCGTCGTCGTTGATTTCATCCACCCAGCCCAATAAAACATCGTGGCTGTGCGAGGAGATTAATGACATGCGTATAAAGTCAGATGTGTTGTTGCCGATGAGAATGCTGGCATCACCTTGCCATGACAATGCATGTGTCAAACTGGCCAGTGCTTGCCCCAGCTGGCTGTGCAAAAAAGTAAATGGCATGGGCAATTCATGTGTGCTTTGCGCAATCATTTTACGGCTTGCGGTTCGTGGGCCTTTTTGGGTGGTGATGCGCAGGGCGGAAAGGCGCGCCACATTGAGCTGCGGGTTCTGCGTCATACACTCAAGTGCACCGTAGAGCACGGCTTCGGTGAAAGCACTGACGCGGCGTGGTTTATGACCGAGCATCATGACCATCTGCTCGCGCCAGTCCTCGGGGATTGAGTCGCTGCTGCGGGCGAGTATTTGCCAAGTGTTAAACATCATTGGCCGCCTCGTGACAGTCTTTGACCACGATGGCCGCATGCTCACCGCCGAAACCCAAAATAATAGACAGGATGTGATTTGCTTTGGGCGGCTCGTGGTGTAAGCGATGGGGCAAACCCTCATCGCAGTCATAGTCGTAATACGGCGCAACCGCTTGTTCCAAACATGCAGTGAGCAGAATCAACTCGACCATGCCCGATGCACCTAGGGTGTGGCCAACGAGGTGTTTGAATGTGGTGAGTGGAGGCATTGGACTGAAGGTCTGGGCCAAACCGTCGAGCTCATTGATGTCGCCTTGTGGGCTGCCCGTCGCTTGCAGTTTGATAAGGTCAATCTGCTTTGCGGAAAGGCTTGAGTGGCGCAGGGCGCGTTGCACCACTTCATGCACCGCTGCGGGCGCAGCGCCTGTCGGGTCGGCGCCAGAAACAATGTTGGCTGCACCGATAATTTGCCAACGGGTCGGTTTTGTTGAAAGATGTATAGCACCGACCGCCTCACCCAAGACCATGCCGTCTCGCTGTGCACCGAGTGGCTGAGAGTGTGAGTGGCTCAGCAGTTGCATGGACGCAAAGCCGCCTGTGGTGACGTTGTTTGCCAGCTCTATGCCCAGAATAACGACATCATTGTACATGCCGTGCTCGATGATGTTTTTTGCCAATAAGATGGCTTGCATGGCGGCAGTACATGCAACGGGGATGAGCTGCACTGTGCCGCGCCAACCCAGATGTGATTGAATGTGCTCGGCAAAGCTGATGTAGCCCGCTGGAAACTCACCTGTCTCGATGATTTCACCGATATTCAAACAAGACGATGCGATGATAAGTGGCGAGTCGATCAAATGCGCCACACCCGCTTCATGGATTGCTTGGTCAATCGTCTGTTCGATACGGCAGCGCCAGTTGGCTGCGGTGGGGTTGGGTATTTGGAAATACGGACGCGTCGAATCGTCAGGCAAGCGAATCGGTGTGGCTTCAATGCGCCGCTCGCGTATGGCGGACACAGCTTGATTCAAATCTGCGCCGATGCCGCAAACCAAACCACGTCCGTGTAGATAGACTGCGGTGCTCATGCTGGTTTTTCTGAGCCTTGGGCGATGATGTGGGCGGCCAGCAGATTAATGGAGGCCAACGCGCGACGAGTGTCTTTACTGTCTGCGATGCGAATGCCATATTGTTTCTGAATGGCCATGGACACTTGCAAGGCATCCAGTGAGTCCATGTCAAGGCGCGACTCTGGGCCGAATAAAACCTCATCGTCAGACAGACCGCCCGTGGGCTCGTCTTTTTCAACGGCTTCGAGCACCAATGATTTAAGTTCGATTTTGAGTTGTTCTGGGCTCATTTGGATACTTTCGTTTGCTGGAGAGGTGGTTGTTTTGGACGCTTTGTGGCCAACGTTTATTTCACACGTTGCTTAAATAATACCATGGCCAATAAAAACATAAATACTGCGAAAGCAAGCAGTTTCATGGCATGCGGCCAAACGCCCACAATGTCTTGGCCATTGAGCAGCACAGAGAGCATGCCATTCAAGCCCCAGTTCATGGGTGAGTAGGCGGAGACGCGTTGCATGATGTCTGGCATGACGAATGTCGGCACCATGACGCCGCCAATGGCCGCCATTAAAACATTTAAAATCGGGCCGATGGCAGCGGCTTGTGCATGGGTTTTGGCGAGGCTGGCCAGCGTGAGCGCCAGTCCAATCGCCGCCGCGCTGATGGAAAAAATCACAAAAATAAACGCAGGCCAGTCGATGCCCGTCAGTGACAATGCATCGCCACCGAGTAAGGGCATAAGCCACACGCCGACGGCAAGCATGAGTGCGGCTTGAGCCGCATTGACGAGGAGATAGGGTAGGGCTTTTGACAGCAGCATCAGTGACACAGGAACGCCGAGGCTGGACAGGCGGGTGAGCGCACCGCTTTCTCGCTCTTGTATGAACAAATTGGCGATGGATGCTACCACAAAAAACATACCGAACATCAGCCACGCGGGTACGTTTTGTTGAACAGCTGTCGGTTGCACGCCATTTGACAACCGCTCGGATTCGATGTGGTCGTCAAAAGCCACTGTGGCATCAGTGCTTGATTTCGTGGTGTTGGGTGCTGTGAACTCTTTGGCCATGGATACTTTAAGCAATGCCTTGGCACGCATTTGAGTGGCGATGGCACTCAGCGCTGCTTTATTGGCGTTGAATACGCCCACGTCGATTTGTGGTTTGGCAAACAGCTTTAAGTAAGTGCCATCAACCACATCATCTTTGATGATTTGCGCTGAAAAGTTTTTTTCAATGACGAGCACATAGTCAAGGCGCCCGCTTTGAATGTCGGCTTGCCAGTTTTGCGGCAGTTCTTTGGCAGTGCCGTGGTTGTCTTGCCATGTGTTCACAAAATCATTCGCCAATGTGTCTGTGTCGAGTTGTTCGATGGCGTAGTTGAGCGTGTCGACTGGTGGATTGTAGACATTCTTGAGTGCAAGCGACATGATGATGATGAACATCATGGGCATGATGAACAAGGCGGCCAAGCCGTGGATGTCACGGGAGAGCGCGATGAGTTCTTTTTTAATCAGTGCCCAAAGCATATCAGTCTCGCAAGGTTCGGTGGGTGAGCGACATAAACAGCTGCTCTAAATTTTGCCTGCCAAATTGTGCATGCAGGACAGGGATTCTTTGTGCGCTCAGCTCAGCCAGAAGTGTGGCGGGCAGCACGTTCTCAAACAAATTAATATGATAAATATCACCCATGGTCTGTACGTCACCGAAAGCAGATAACGTGGCCATCGCGGTTTCACGGGGGCTGGTCAAACTGAGCTTCATTTGGGTGCGGGTGCTGTCAATCTGTAAGAGCTCGTCGATTGCACCGCTGACCAATACACGGCCGCGGTCAATGATGACCACTTTTTGTGCCAGCGCCTCAATCTCTTCCATGTAATGCGATGTGTAAATGATGCCCATGCCTTGTTTGGCGAGTGTGTTGACTGACTCGAGTATGAAGGCGCGCGATTGTGGATCAACGCCGACTGTCGGCTCGTCCAGTAACAAAAAATCAGGTTGAGGCAACAGCGCAATGGCCAAATTGAGTCGGCGCTTCAAACCACCAGATAAGTGTTCGGCGCGGACGTGGCGGTGGCTGTCAAGCTGTGTAAACTCAACGCATGTTTCTATGCGGGTTTGCTTGATGGCTTTTGGAAGGCCAGATGCGGCGGCGAAACAGGCCAAGTTTTCAGCGACGGTGAGCACGGGGTAAAAGGCGTATTCTTGCGGCGCAATCGCGATGCGAGTCGGGTCTGCGCGGCGAGCTTGCTCAAGTGTGTGGCCATCGATGGTGATGTGGCCTTTTTGGATGTTTAGCAGCCCTGAGATGTGCGAAATTAGTGTGGTTTTACCTGCGCCATTTGGACCGAGCAGGCCGAGTACTTCGCCACGTGCGACCGATAAGCTCACGCCCGCGAGTGAGGCGGTGTCGCTTTTTGGGTATTGAAAAGCGATATCATCAACGAGCAGCATCAGCGAGAGACCTTTTTTAGGTCCGCTTTTAAGTCTTTATAAAACACGGACTCCAAATTTGCCAAGTCGTTTAAGCGCTTGGCCAAGGCCGGTGGCAGCATCGGTTCGCGGCCTTTGACCATGCGCGCTGTGGTGAGCGCAAACATGCGCCAGTCATCGCCAATGGACATGAGTCGGTCGGCATATTTTTCTAGAATACCCAAGTCATTATAAGCGGCTGCTTCTTGTAAAAATGCGGCGTACAAAAAGCGAAAGCCTGCGCCACCTGTGCCGATTTCTTCTTGCATGCGGACAATGTGACCGACGAAAAGCGCTGTTTTTGGGTCGTTTGGATCCAAGCGGGCAACTTTTTTGGCCAGCATGCGCATGCCTTTAATTCCAGCGATGGGCACAGGTGCACCCATGCTGTTGCAGGTTTTAAGAATGGCTTTAATGATGGCGGCTGTGCTGATGGTGCTGGTGTTGCTGCCATCGATTTCGTAGAGCAGGCCTTTCGGCGCCAGTGCACCTTTGGCAAAACGGGCGCGGTTTAAATCGGCGGTGGCGCAGCGCATGGGTTCTTCAAATACGGGGTCGCTGATGAGGTAATCATCCCCGTCTTTACCGTACACTACGAGGTTGTGTGCGTTGAAGTGAAAACGCATGTCCTCGGGAAAGTAGGGCAGCCAATAAACAGAGGTCTGCAAGCCGACGACACCACCTTTGGCCAAAATGGCGTCGAGTGCGGCTTGGCCAGCTTTTGGGTTTTTGAATGTTTGAAAGTGGGCACGTGTTTTGAGTCGCGCTGTGAGATTTTTGATAATCGCCCGTGGCATGATGCGATAGGCAATCAACGGTGCGCCCGATATTTTAATAAATGGCAGATAGGCGAATGACAAACCAGAGGCAAGTCCGAATGCCATTGCCTCGGACATCGATTGGCCGCTGTGGTTCATGAGATTGGCAATGACCCCGCTTTCACAGTGGGCGGCGTGGCGGTGTGGGAATGTTGGGTGGGCGTTCATTTAAAAGCGATCCGTTGGCATTTTTGCCTTGATTGGTGTGTTGCTGAAAAGACGCGGTGTTGCGTCACTGTGGCAAGGTTTTAAGCTGTGCGAGTGTCAGGCCCAAAGCTTCGGCATAACGACTTAGGGTTTTGTCAGACAGTTGGGCAAAAATCGTGGGCCGAAAATGTCGGCGGATGCGCCACTGCCAGATGCCAGTGGTTTGCGAGAGGATTGCAATGTCCATACGCTTGGCATACATCCAGTATTCGATTGAGGTCGCCTCACCTGACAGGGCGCGTGCATGTGTGCGGCTGGTGAGCTCTTGTAGTTGCTCGACCGCAGCGCTGGTGACGATTTCTTCGGCCTCCCAACCTTTTGAAGCGATGTTGACAATGCGACCATCGGCATCTTTGGCATACATGGCTTTGCGCTGACCGCCGAGAGTTTTGTTGCCTTCTTGCGGCACTTGTGAAATGTCCATTTACACCGCTTCCAAGTAAACAAAACCTGTTGAAAATCGGCCACTTTCTGGGATGTACATGAGCAGTTTTTCGCCTTTTTGGATTCGTCCAGATTGAAACAACTCGTGCAAAATCACAAAGGGTGATGCTGCACCCATATTGCCGCGTGAGGTGAGGTTTGTGAACCAGCGCTCGCGTGGGATGTCGAGTCCAATCACACGCAGACCTTCTGCAATCGGCTCGGCAAAGTAGTTCGATGACATGTGTGGTAAAAACCAATCAATGTCTGCCACGCTTAGACCTCGCTTGGCCATGATGATCGCCAATGGTTCGCTCACGGTCGCACGAATCACGTTTTCGTTCAGGAGACGAACATCTTGTTTGATGGCAAAAATTGATTGCTCACCCAACTCATCCATATTGTATTCGCGCCAGCCGTGCAACACTTGATCGTCGGTTTTTTCTGCGCCGCTGTACATGCACGCAGGTAACTCATGTGCGGCAGAGGACAGATCAATCCACTGGATTTTGAGTGACAGAGGGCCTGTTGGTTTGTCCTCCAGCAGGAGTGCGCCCGCACCATCGGAGAGCATCCAGCGTAAGAAGTCTTTTTCGAAGGCTATTTCAAGGCGGTTTTCGAGTGCAGTGACTTTGTGCTCGTTTTCAGCTTCAAAGTGTTTGGCCATGAGTTGCGGCGAGACAAGTTCAGAGCCAGAGACCACGGCGCGCGATGCTTCCCCTGCTTTGATGGCCAACCATGCGTGTTTAAATGCGGCCGTGCCCGATAGGCAAATACCCGAAGTCGCAACCGCCTCTAAACGTGGCCAGCCGAGCTCGCCGTGCACCATGACTGCGTGGTTGGGCATGAGTTGATCGGGTGTCGATGTACCCGTCGCCAAAACATCGGCATGGTCAACGTTCAGGCCGCGAATCGCTTCTGCAGTTAGCTGCGCATTGCTCATGGCGACTTTGCCTGTCGTGCGGTCGATGGCATAGTGGCGTGATGTGATGCCATTGCTGCGCAAAATAATGCGTTTGGCGCGTGAAGGTTTATCGCCAATCATGCCCAAGACCGCTTCGATGTCGTCGTTGCCCACAGCCTCAAAAGGCAAGTAGGCAGCGGTTTGGTTAATGTAAACGTCTTTAGTCATGTGGTGTCGTTTTATCAATATATGGGGTTGAAACATACTGTGCCATGCGCTCGTTGCCTGAGCCTGATGGCAGCTCAAATCTGTTTTTTAATGCCGTTAATTTATCTTTAATGAATGGGCGGATCAACGTCTGTAAAAGCAAGCTGATGGGCACCACAGTTAAAATCAGTGTCAATAAAAACACAAAATACAAAGCCAAAATAGGTTTGCGCAGCACACTGCCAGGCTCCCCAAGCGCACGTAGAAGCTTGCCCCAAACAAAGAAGCCGCGCGTGGCAGCTTTTTCGCTGACCAAAACTTTTGGATTGGCGCTGACAGCGGACAGACCTGAGAGGATCGGCTGGCCTGAGGTTTCCAGATTGTTGTTTAGGCCATCTACGAGTGCATGTCCAAATCGTGTGGTGCGTGCAATCTCATCAGCGCGAATACCCGCATCTGGCAAGCCGAGCACACCTTTTTTTCGACCTGTCAAAAACCATAATGGCGTCATCACAAACGTCGCAGCCATATTTGATGGGTCTGTCAGCACAACGTTGTCAATCAGTTTGGCGCCGACATTGGCCAGCATGGTTTTCATTTTTTCTTGCGCCATGAGCCACATGTTGCGGCAGCCGATGACTGTCACCACAGGTTTATTGCGCAATAATTGCGCTGCCAGCGGATGCTTCATAAACCCTGTGGTGGGTAAGGATGGGGCAAGAAACCAAACTTGATAAAAAATAATAATTAAATCGAAATCCTCGTCACCCATTAAACCCAAAGGCTCAAGTGCTGGTGCCACCATATGTGCGGACTCTGGAAAGGCATCAAAAAAACGAAAA
The DNA here is from genome assembly GCA_937862845.1 of uncultured Burkholderiaceae bacterium. GTDB lineage: Bacteria > Pseudomonadota > Gammaproteobacteria > Burkholderiales > Burkholderiaceae > Hydromonas. The sequence continues at coordinate 15,828 of CALMCK010000196.1, forward strand.
AATGGCCAAGGAAATGGGTACTGAGCAACAGGGCGCAGGTGCTCTACGTGTACTTGTATGCCGCCCTCATGCAGAGGGGCAAGGACATTGTCCGCAATCTGGCTCAATTGGCCTGTTTGTGAGTAACAAACGGCCAATACTCGTTTGGGATGATTTGGAGCAGCAGAGGTCACATAAAGCCCAATATTAAAAAGAGTGTGTATAAAGCAGAATACACCCCAAAGAGCGTAAAAGCCTCGCAATTCTACCAAAATACGTCGTTTTGTGCAATGAGCCAGTGGCGTATCTTGACTTAAAACTGTCTCATGGTCGTGCAGGCAAGGGTATAATTGTCATCCATTTCCAAAACCTAAAAAGACCTAAACCATGCGACAACTATCCCATTTCGACTCCATAATTGATCAGTTTGATCATGGCATGCGCACGGTGTTTGCCCGTGCGGTGGGTGAGCGTGACAGTCCTGCGCAGGCGCAGGCGGTGCCCGATTTGAGTGAGGCTGAACGCGCGCATGCGGCGGGTTTGATGCGGGTGAATCATGTGGGTGAGGTGTGCGCGCAGGCGCTGTATCAGGGGCAGGCTTTGGTCAGTGACAGTGCTTCGAATCGCGCGATGTTGCTTGAGGCGGCGCTTGAGGAGGTGGATCATTTGGTGTGGACGGAGCAGCGGTTGGCGGAGTTGGGCAGTCGCACGAGTTTGCTCAATCCTTTGTGGTATGCGGGTTCATTTGCTTTGGGTGTGGTGGCGGGTAAAATTTCTGAGGCGGTGAGTTTGGGTTTTGTGGTGGAAACGGAGCGGCAGGTTGGTGCGCATTTGGACAGTCATTTGGCGTTAGATGGTTTGCCTTCTCAGGATGGACGCTCGCGTGCGGTGGTCGAGACCATGCGCGATGAGGAGGCAGCGCATGCGCAGCATGCGCAGGCGGCGGGTGCGATGGAGCTGCCCAATTTGGTGAAACTGGCGATGCGTGGTATGGCAAAAGTCATGACGGTGACGGCTTATCGAATTTAGCCCTTGAAATTTTCTAAAGCGCCCCCAAGTCTCATTCATCTCTCGGTACTCGCAGGCACAATGCTTGTGGGCGCTGCTTCTATTTAATTATTTGTTTGTTCAATCAGCACAAAGCATATCATGGCAAAAAAAGACTTTTACGAAACCCTCGATGTGGCGCGCAATGCCACGGATGAAGAAATTAAAAAATCCTATCGCAAATTGGCGATGAAGTATCACCCTGACCGCAACCAAGACAATCCGAGTGCGGAAGAAAAATTCAAAGAGGTTAAAGAGGCCTACGAAATGCTGTCTGACCCCGAAAAACGCGCGGCGTATGATCAGTATGGTCACGCGGGCGTGGATCCCAATGGCATGGGCGGTGGCGGCGGTTTTGGCGGTGGTCATCCGTTTGGTGATGCATTTGGCGATATTTTTGGCGATATTTTTGGTGGCCGTGGCGGACAGCAGCAGCGCGGCGGCCCGCAGGTGTATCGTGGCTCTGATTTGCGTTACACCATGGAGATTTCGCTCGAGGACGCGGCCAAAGGCAAGGTCACACAGATTCGTGTGCCGTCATGGGATGAGTGTGACGTTTGTCATGGCTCTGGTGCAGAGGCGGGCAGTACGCCTGAGACCTGCCCGACTTGTCATGGTCAAGGTCAGGTGCGCATGTCGCAGGGGTTTTTTTCTGTGCAGCAAACTTGCCCGACGTGCCACGGCACGGGCAAACACATTCCGAAACCGTGTAAACCTTGCGGTGGCGCAGGCAAAGTTAAAAGCAATAAAACACTGGAAGTCAACATTCCAGCAGGGATTGAGGATGGCATGCGCATCCGCAATGCGGGCAAGGGTGAGCCAGGTGTGAACGGTGGTCCGTCGGGTGATTTATTTGTCGAGGTGCACATTAAAGCGCATGGCGTGTTTGAGCGCGAGGGCACGGATTTGCATTGCACGGTGCCGTTGTCATTCACAAAAGCCGCGCTGGGCGGTGAGATTGAAGTGCCGACTTTGCATGGCGGCGCGCACATGACGCTGCCTGAAGGCACGCAGACGGGGCAACAATTCCGCCTGCGCGGTAAAGGCATGCCGCATGTGCGCTCGGCATCGACGGTCGGTGATTTGTACGTGCATGTGGTTTTAGAGACGCCTGTGAAGCTCACGGCGGAGCAAAAAGACATGTTGCAAAAGCTCGATGAATCGCTCAAAGCGAATGGCGACAAACACAGCCCGCAAAACAAATCATGGTTTGATAAAGTGAAGTCATTTTTTGATTGAACATTTTTAATTGAACGCGCCATGTGCTGCTCGCATGGCTGACTCAAAACGCATGTGCCTGCTCGGCTATGCGTTTTTTGTTGAGTGGGTGCAATAGCCGAGCCGAGCGGTTGCCATGGCACGATAACTTGTTTAAACTGCTGTATTCTCGCGGCGCCATCGAGCGCGCATCAACCCCACACCAAAGGCCACCCATGTGCCAGCTCCTCGGCATGAATTGCAACACGCCCACCGACATTGTTTTTTCCTTCGAAGGCTTCACCCAGCGCGGCGGTTTCACCGACAAGCACTCTGACGGTTGGGGCATTGCTTTTTTTGAAGACCGCGCCGCACGGCTCATCATCGATCCGCAGCCATCGTGCAGCTCGCCGATGGCGAATTTAATTAAAACTTACCCGATTAAATCGCTCAATGTCATCGCCCACATTCGCCTCGCGACCCAAGGCGTGGTGTCATTGGAAAACTGCCATCCCTTCGTTCGCGAGCTCTGGGGGCGGCATTGGGTGTTTGCGCACAATGGCAATCTGAAAGATTTTCACCCGCCGCTCGACGGCATGTACAGCCCCATCGGCGACACGGACAGCGAGCGCGCATTTTGTTACGTGCTGCAACAATTGCGTGCGGCATTGAGTGATTTCACAGCCGCGCAGCCACCGAGCGTGGACGATATTTTCAACGCATTGGCGCCGATTGTGAAATCGATTGCCACGCATGGCACCTTTAATTTCTGCCTGTCCAACGGCCAAGCCATGTGGACGTATTGCTCGACCAATCTGTATTATATTGTGCGCCAGCATCCGTTCATCAATGCGCATTTGGTCGATGCCGATGTGGCGATTGATTTCGCCGAACACACCACGCCGAACGACCGCGTCGCGGTGGTGGTCACCGCACCATTGACAGACAATG
>CALMCK010000197.1 GCA_937862845.1 uncultured Burkholderiaceae bacterium
GCGCCGAATGCTCCATGATGTGGTGCATAACAGAGCCAAAATTGCGCTTGAATGTCAAATGCACTGTGGTCGTGACGAAAGGCTGCGCCGCCGCCCAAGCACGTTTGTCGTCATACCAAGCAATGTTTGGGTGGGTGTGGTTCATGTACACCACCCAACCGATCATGCCATTCCAAAACAAAAATGGCACCACAAAAGCCGTCAACACTGCCGACCATATCGCCACGTCCGCCGCCATCGCACCGAACACCACAACCGCCAACCATATCGCTGCATATACGGATACCAATACGTTGTCCCACAAAAATGCGGGGCGATTGCCAGGTTTTTTGTCTTTGCTTGGGAAAAACATTTTCCCCCACCAAATCTCAACCACATAGTAGAGCGACGGACCCCAACCACTGCGATAAATACGTTCCATGAGTTTTCGCGATGGGCTCATGGCATCGTATTCTTCTTTGGATTTTGGCTCCCAGACAAAATCCGTGCCTTTTAGGTTGGTGAAACCATGGTGAACCACATTGTGACCAACCTCCCACAAGCTATATGCTGAAAGTGACGGCAAAAACGCCAAACGTCCCAGCACACGATTCAACGCGCGGCTAGGCGTGTAGCTGTGGTGACAAGCATCGTGCCCCAAAATGAACAAGCGACCAATCCAAAAACCGCACAGCAAGCCCGACAACAAACGCAAAGTCCAATGGGGTGCGGCAATCGCTCCTGCCATCAGCGCAAAGTAAATCAAATAATCCACCACAATCAATAACAAAGCGCGTGGCGTGCTGCGCTCTATGAGTTCTTGCAGCCATGAACGCAAGACCTTGCGGTGCGGCATAGCTTCGGAGATGGGAATCGGTTGCTGGTCGACATTTGAGTTGTTGCTTGGGTTCAAATCTGCTGACATGAGAAATACCTTTTATCAATAAAAACAGCTTATATTTTAGCGCACATTGCCTTCATCGACCAGACTATCCACCGAACGGGCGTTCGCTTTCAGATGTGTTCAGGCAAAATAAAAACAGGCCGTGGCCTGTTTTATCTCATTGAATCTAGCCCATCACACGTTCTTAGCTTCAACACCAAATACCTTCCGATAAACCACACCCAGCGTGACCAATGTTGCTGGTAAAGTCCAAATCCAACCAATCATAAGCACGAGACCAATCATGTTAATCAAACCGAGCATGATGATCAAACCTAAGAACGAAAACCAATTGTGCGTGATCGCTTTGCGTGAGGCCTCCATCGCATCCCAGACTGGGATGCCTTTATCATAACGAACAAGCAGTGCAAACATATAAGCGACTGACAGATAGATACCTGGAATTATCAGCAGCAAGAAACCCAACATCGTCAAGAGAAGCACAAGTAAATACAATCCCAACAATGGCCCGAATAATTTAAATCCATCAAAAATCTGGCCGACCTCCGTTCTTCGACCCACCGCTGCACGCACGCCCATCCAAGACATACCCAATGAAAAAGCGCCGCCAATCAGCCAGGATGCAAACGGAATAAAACTCGCAACTATTGAGATAATACTCATAATTAAAACAGCCAAGTTAATCGACAATTTATGGCCATTCGACAATTTAAAGCCTTCTGATATGACATCAAATACTCTAAATGAGTATTGCCCTGCAGTACCTGTCTCGAGTGAGCCTTCGCCATGTCGTTGGCCATCATTTAGAGCCGAAGCAGGCACCCCAAACTCAGCCGACAACGGCACTTCATATGGATTAACGGGCGAATTTTGGTTATTTTGTGAATCAGGCGTAGTCATACATTTCCTTTGAGTGGTTATTGCTCTGTGTTGAGGCGTAAAAGCTATCACAGTATTGTTTACAAATTCTGCTTCAACCCCATCCACCCGCAAAAAACTCAGTCACCACACTCTCGTGCCGCGTGCGGGCGAAGCTCGGTAGGCTTTGCCAAATTCGTTTGCCGTAGGGCTTGGTGATGAGGCGTGAGTCACAAATCATCAGCACGCCTTTGTCGGTTTCTGAGCGAATCAGGCGACCTGCGCCTTGTTTGAGGCTGATGACGGCTTGCGGGACTTGGTAGGCGACGAAGCCGTTTTCACCGCGCTCCTCGTACACGCGCAGACGCGCGGCGAGCACGGGATCGTCTGGTGGGGCGAACGGCAGTTTGTCGATAATCACGACGGACAATGCTTCACCGCGCACGTCGACGCCTTCCCAGAAACTCTGTGAGCCGACCAACACAGGATTGGACGCGGCGCGGTATTGATTGAGAATCTCGGTGCGTGAGGCCTGACCTTGTACCAACAGCGTCCAAGGCAAGTTGTGCGCTTTGATTTGTTCATCGAGCCATGCAGCGTAGCGTTTGACGGCGGCGAGTGTGGTGCAGAGCAAAAACGCGCGGCCGTTCGATGCTTGCAACACAGGCCAGACTTTCGCGAGCAGTGCATTGCCAAAGGCGCGGTTGGACGGCTCGGGCAGGCCTTCTGGCACATACAGTAAGCCTTGCGTGCTGTAGTCAAATGGGCTGTCCCAGCTTTTGGTCACGGCGTCGTGCAGGCCGAGTTGCTCTTTAAACAGCGTGAAATCTTTTTTGACCGACAAGGTCGCCGAAGCAAAAATCCATGTGCGCATGTGATCGGATTCGCGCTGGCGCGTGAAGCCTTCGGCGACGGAAAGTGGTGTGGCATTGAGCCGCACCGAGTAGGTCAGCGCTTCAACCCAGCAGATCATCTCGCCTTGGCTCATGATGCTGTGGTTGCGCCATTGCTCGAAGGATTCCATCAATCCGTGCAGTCGCTCAGCGACTTGCGCGAGGGTCTCTGCGCGCACTGTTGCGGGCTCAATGGTGCGGCTCACCTCGCCGAGGGTTTCTTGCAGTGTGTCCAATGCTGCCCACAGAGGCGCGTCGGTGGGCAGCTGTTGCGTGCTCCAGCGCCCGTTGTCAGGACCGCAGGCGATGCGAAAATCCTTCGCGGCGCGCTCGAGTGTGTCTTTGATGTCTGGCCAGTCGAGCGCATCGCGGGCGTGTGTGATGCCTTCGGCCAATAAATCTCTCGCCAAATCAATCACCTGTGAGGTGGTGACCTGTTGGCCAAAAAACACGCTGGCGATGTCGGGCACTTGGTGCGCTTCGTCAAAAATCACGGTGTTGGCGGCGGGCAATAATTCGGCAACACCTTCTTCGCGCAACATCACGTCGGCGAAAAACAAATGGTGGTTGACCACCACCACGTCAGCGGCCTGCGCGTCTTTGCGCGCTTGCATGACAAAGCAGTCTTTGTAACTCGGGCACTCGGAGCCGAGGCAGTTTTCGCGTGTCGAGGTGACCTGTTGCCAGACTGTCGCATCGTCGGGAATTTCTGGCCACTCGGAGCGGTCACCGCGTTTGACGATGTGCAAATCTTTCGAGATTCGATTTAAATATTTAATGTCATCGCGACTGCCCAAGCGGCCATTGAGCAGTGTTCGCTCGAGATGATAATGGCAAACATAGTTGGAGCGACCTTTGAGCAGGGCAATCGACACAGGCGCTTGCAGCACATCGCGCACCGTGGGCAAGTCTCGTTCAAACAACTGATCTTGCAAAGTCTTTGTCCCCGTCGAGACAATCACTTTACCGCCCCACATCAATGCGGGCGCGAGGTAAGCGAAGGTTTTGCCCGTGCCTGTGCCCGCTTCGAGCACGGCACAGCCGACATCATTGAGCGCTTGCGTGACGGCACTGGCCATCTCGGTTTGCTCATCGCGGGCGCGGTAGTGCGGCAGCTTGCGAGCGAATGCGCCCTCTGCTCCGAAGATTTGCTCGAGCTGGTGGGATTGGGCGAACGGGAGGGCTTGCGGGGATTCAGTGGTCATTCTGCTCTTTTGTGTTTTGGCTGTATTTTGGGGTGATGCTTTTAAGCCTGTCTATGCGCTGTGGCAGCATGAAGAATGGCGGGCTCGCAAGCCCGCCTCACCATCATCAATGCGCTTACTTATTTTTCTCAGCCGCTGCGGCGGCGCGCTTGGCGGCATCCTCGACGCGTTTTTTCTTAATCGCTTCGATGTCGAGTTGCTTTTGCTCGTACGCGCTTTTATTGGCAGCACGTTCTGGTGCTTGTGCGGCGATTTGTGCGGCGTACTCTGCTTGACGTTGGGCTGAAGCGGCGGTTTTCGCAGCAAATGCGGCGGCGTTCGCGGCACGCACGGGTGCCAGTGCGGCTTGTTCGGCATTGTACTCGCGCAGTTTTTGTCGCAGCTCTGCCGCGTGTTGATTCGACTCTGCTGTGCGCAGGTACAGACGCGCGGCAGTCAGGTCAATTTGCGCTGCGTCCCATTCGTCATTGCGGGCATTGCGGGCATCGTTGATGCACTTGGTCACCAAAAACCGTGGCATGCAGGCCGACTCTATACCGACAACCGACGCATCGGCGGCGTTTTGGCGGCGGATCGCATCCTGCTCCATGCGTATGGCGACCTCGGCGGACGGTATGGCCTGCGCGCGTTCACTCACGCGGCCTGCGGACAATGTGTCGTCGTTGGCGGCGTTTAAAATACGGGAATTCGCCCCCGCACAGCCCGCTAGCGCGATAAATATGGCACAATACGCGGCGTTTTTCGAGCTTTGTTTGAGGATAGCAATAAATTTAGACA
>CALMCK010000198.1 GCA_937862845.1 uncultured Burkholderiaceae bacterium
ACCAATAACGTTGGCGAATGTTGTCCGCTGTGCCAGTTTTGGCGGCGACCGTGACCAGCTCGGGTTTGTTTAAATACGTTTGCGCAATGCGTTTAATCGCTGCGGGCATGGTGGCTGAAAATAACGCAGTCTGACGTGTGGCAGGGGTTTCTTTCAGAATCCGTTCGACATCATCGACAAAACCCATGCGCAACATTTCGTCTGCTTCGTCCAGCACCAGAGTTTTGAGCTTTGATAAATCGAGCGAGCCTTTATCCAAATGGTCAATTACACGACCGGGTGTGCCGACCACGACGTGCACGCCACGGCGCAGAGCCGAGAGCTGCGGGCCGTAGCTTTGGCCACCATAAATCGGCAGGACATGAAAGGTTGGCATGTGTTTGGCATAGGTTTGAAACGCTTCGGCCACCTGAATCGCCAACTCACGCGTCGGTGCAAGCACCAAAGCCTGTGGCGCGGTTTGCGCCAAATCGATGTTGGACAAAACAGGCAATGCAAATGCGGCGGTTTTGCCCGTACCCGTCTGCGCTTGTCCGAGCACATCGCGGCCAGAGAGCAGCGTCGGTATCGTCGCGGCTTGAATCGGCGATGGATACTCGTAGCCAATGTCGTTGAGCGAGCGCAACAAAGGCTCACTCAAGGTCAAATCAGCAAACGACACAGGGGGTTTTTCGATGGTTTCGGATAAAACTTCAGACATAACAGACTCACAAATAACGCTCAAAGCGCAGGGTGCGCTCGATACAGTCCGACATTTTACCTGTAATGGCGCAAGCGCAACAGACTGATTTGGGCTGCCAGTGGGATTCTGTGACAATCAGATGGATGGAGACGGCGACGCAGCCAGCGCCCTTTCGCGAAAAAATGCCTCGTATTCCGCGAATCGATGCTCACGTATCGGGCGAATGAACGGCTCGGTGCGAAAGTGCAGCAACAAACACGGCGAGATGTTTTTATACTGCGGCACATATTCATAATGCAGCAGCTCATTGTTGTTGATGCGCGACTTGATTTTATTGTGATAGGGGTACATATTAACTCCAGTGTGTTTGCCCGAGCGCGGTCATTCTTTGTGATTGGGATGGGTTTCTTGCCAACGCTCCAAGAATTTTTCTGCCAGCGCGTGGTATATCGGCTTTCGATTAAATATCACCGCCACACCTTTGGCAATCAATGCCACCAACAACATCGGCAACACCAGATTTTGATTGTTAATCATCTCCATCACAATCACCACCGTGGTCAACGGCGCTTGAGTCACCCCAGCGAAATACCCCACCATGCCCAACACCACCACTGCAGTAGCGACACTCGGGTCAAAAAAAGCCGTTAGATTACCGCCCAAACCCGCCCCCACCGCCAACGACGGTGCAAATATGCCGCCCGGAACACCGCTCACGAAAGACACCCACGTCGCCAAAAGCTTCGCCCACATGAAACTAAACGGCACATCATTACCCGCCAACACATCTCGCGCATAATGGTAACCCGTCCCAAAAGTCGCGCCCTGCGACGCGATGCCCAACACAGACAAAACCAAACCACAGGCCGCAGCAAACACCACAGGTCGCTCACTGGCCAAACGCCCCACCGCACCAGGCAAACGCCCTGCCGAACGCAACACCAACCAGCAAAACAAACCACCCGCCAAACCGCCCGCGAGACCACAAAACAACACCATTTTTGAACCCACCCAAAAACCACCAATGCTGGTGACCGCGGCACTGCCAAAATAATTGTAATTGCCCTGCAAACCGATCGCCACCATACCCGCCATAATCACAGACATAAACACCATGCTGCTGGTTTTTTGCTCAAAGCTGCGATTCAGCTCCTCAATCACAAACACAATCCCAGCCAAAGGCGTGTTAAACGCCGCCGCAATCCCCGCCGCACTGCCCGCAGAAATCAAAGCGCGGGTCAAACTGCGGTCGCGCACATTAAAGCGCCGCCCCAAAGCATCCATAATCGACGCACCAATTTGCACCGTCGGCCCCTCACGCGCAACCGACGCACCACTGGCAATCCCGATAAGCGTTAAAAAAAACTTACCAAAAGCAATCCGCAAAGACAAAACCTGCTGACGCAAACCCGCATCATTGGTCGAGAGTGCCGCAATCGTCTGCGGAATGCCACTGCCCTGAGCCCCTTTAAACCAACGGCGCGTCAGATAAGCCGACAGCGCCAAACCCAGCGGCGTGATGATTAAGGTGGGCAACGTAGAAAAAGATGCCAAATGATCAAACTGCTCCTGTA
>CALMCK010000199.1 GCA_937862845.1 uncultured Burkholderiaceae bacterium
GAAAAAGGTTAAAAGTAAGCGCAGTTGAAGTGAAATGCTGTCTTTGAGCCTAGCGGTGTCAGATGAAAGCCAGACACACGTCGCAGCGCTCCTCAAAGATTAAGGCGAAATTCTACCACATCTTATTGGGTTTGTGGCGTGGCTGCGCTACAATGACGGAGTGATTGGGTTTAATCCCATGTTGATTTTAAAAGAGAAAAAATAGTGCAACGTTACGCTGTCATCGGAAACCCCATCGCCCACAGCCGATCGCCTGAAATCCACGCGGCGTTTGCGCGTGTCTGCGGCATTGAGCTGAGTTATGAGCGCGTGCTCGCGCCGAAGGATGGCTTTGTTGCGTGCGTCGATGGTTTGCGCGCCGAGGGTTTTCGTGGTGCGAATGTCACGGTGCCATTTAAACTCGATGCGCATGCTTATGCCGACGAGCGCACCAGCGCGGCGGTGTGGGCGGGCGCAGCGAATACATTGATATTTGGCGACAGGGTGTTGGCGGACAACACCGATGGCGTGGGCTTGGTGCGCGACATCACGGTGAATTTACACGCAGAACTCAAAGGCAAAAAAATCCTCCTGCTCGGCGCGGGTGGCGCGGCGCGTGGCGTTTTGCAACCGTTGTTGTTACAGCAACCCGCAGCGGTTGTGGTGAAAAACCGCAGTCTGGACAAAGCGCAAACATGGCTGGCCGATGTGCAACGCGCCGATGATTTTGCCGATGTGTTGGGCAACTCGAATTTGAGCGTGGCCGCTTGGGACGAGGCAAGCACAGATGCTGGCGCGTATGACATCATCATCAATGCCACTGCGAGCGGTTTGGGCGCGGAGTTTGTGCCGCCGTCGGGTGTGGGGCTCACTCAAAACACACTGGCCTATGACATGATGTATGGCAAACCAACCGCATTTATGCAATGGGCGCAGAGCCACGATGCACGCACCGCCGATGGCTGGGGCATGCTGGTGGAGCAAGCGGCAAAGGCCTTTGAGATTTGGCACGGCATTGCGCCCGATACGTCTGTGTTGATAGCCGCGCGGCCTTAATTTTGGAGTGTTTATGATTTGGCGAAACTGGATTCGACCGTATGTTTATACAGTACTGCTCATCGGCGTGGTGTTCCAACTCTGGTGTTTGGCTTGGGTGGGGTTGTACGGTGTCGGTCTCGCGCCGTACACGGCATTTATGAAGTCCGAGCAAGCGCGGCTGATGACCACGCAGGGACAATTCATGCTCGAGCGTGACTGGGTGGACTACGGTCAGATTTCGGATAACCTAAAACGCGCGGTGATCACTTCTGAGGACGCGGGTTTTGTCGAGCACGATGGCGTCGATTGGACGGCGATTGAAGCGGCGCAAAAGCGCAATGAAAAAGCAGGTAAAGCGGTGGCAGGTGGTTCGACCATCTCGATGCAGTTGACCAAAAATTTATTTTTATCCTCGAACAAAAGCTATCTGCGCAAAGCCGAAGAAATCGCGATGACGTATGCGATGGAAACAATTTTGCCGAAAGATAAAATTTTAGAGATTTACCTCAACTCGGTTGAGTGGGGCGAAGGTGTATTTGGCGCGGAAGCAGCGGCGCAGCATTATTTTAAAACCAGCGCAGCGAAGCTCACGCCACAACAAGCGGCCAAGCTCGCTGTGATGCTGCCCGCACCTAAAAAATACGATGCCAACCGCAAAAGCCCATATCTGGCCAAACGTGCCAATGTGGTGTTGCGCCGCATGCGCGCCGCACAGATTCCCGATGATGAAGGTGTTTAAGTGGATCACGTTGAGCTGAGAGAGGCGCGTTTCCCGTTGGTGGGCTATCTCTGGCTCGCGCTATCGATGGCGCTGGTCGGCTCGTATGTCGCGCTCTCGAAGCAACTGTTGCCGTCATTCCCTGTGTTCGCGTTGGCGTGGATACGCTTCATCATCGCGGCGGTGGCGATGGCGCCGTGGTTGATGGAGTGGCGCGGTTGCTGGCGTGGTGTGCCGAAGCGCGATGCGGTGGTGCTGTTTGGCATGTCGTTTTTTGGTAATTTTTTATTCACGATGTTTATGTTGTTTGGCGTGGCGAACACATCGGTGGCGGCAGCGGGCATCATCATGAGTTTGTTGCCTGCGACGATTGCTTTGCTGTCGGTGTGGATTTTGCGTGAACGGTTGTCGGGCGCGATTGTCGCCTCGGTGGTTTTAGCGATTGTCGGCGTGGCGTTGTTGAGTTTTTATCGTTCGGACACGGGGCAGTCGATTTTGGGCAATGTGCTGATGGTCGGTGCGCTGATGTGTGAGGCACTGTATGTGATTGGCGCAAAGTATTTAACGCAGGGTTACTCGCCCAAACAAATTGCGGTGTCGATGAACACAACAGGCTTGCTGCTCACGACACCGCTCGGCGTGTATCAAACCATGCAAATGAATTTAAGCGATGTGTCGTGGACGATGTGGGCGCTGTTGGTTTTTTATGCAGTGTCGGCGAGCCAAATCGCGCCGTGGCTGTGGTTCAGCGGGTTAAAAAGCATTCCCGCCAGCCGCGCGGGTGTGATGACGGTGGCGCTGCCTTTGACGGCGGCGGCATTGGGTATTTGGTTGTTTGATGAACGTTGGACGATGTTTCACAGTGGCGCATTCACTTGTGCGTTGCTCGGTGTGTGGTTGATGACGCGAACACAGCATCAAGAAAATTAAAATTAGAAAGCAGTGCGATGGATGACTTGAACAACGATATTTTTAAAAACGAAGGCACAGACGCCGCCAAAAATTCCGGCGAGTCGAGTGCCGCTGCCAAACAGCACCTCGAAACAGAGCGTGCGGCCGAGGCGCTTGACTTGGTTCATACCTTGCTCGATTGGCGCGAGGCGCAGCAGACACAAGCGCGCAAAGACGATGTGGAACACAGCGAAGGTGGTTTATTCACTTCGTCAGTGATGAGCCCTGACATCGAATTGCGTTGGGTGCTCGATGGTTTGCACTCGGCTGATATTGCTCACGTGCTCGAAGGTTTGCGACTCGAAGAGCGTTTGCATGTGTGGGGTTTGGTCAATCCTGAGCGCGACGGTGAGATTCTGATTGAAGTGTCGGACTCGGTGCGAGAAACGCTGATTGCCGACATGACTCGTTCGGAGTTGGTCGCGGCGACAGAGCATTTAGACACCGATGACATCGCCGACTTGGCCGAGGATTTGCCGCGTGAAGTGTTTGAAGAAATCGCCGAGAGTCTGCCGATAGAGGAACAAGCGCAGCTGCGTGCGATGATGAGCTACCCAGATGATGTGGTCGGTTCGTCAATGAATTTTGAAATGCTCACCACCAAAGGTGACATGACGCTCGACATGGTGTTGCAACAATTGCGCGTGATGGAAGAGTTGCCCGAGCAGACCGATCAAATTTTTGTGGTCGACGATGCAGGCGTGCTGCTCGGCAGTCTGAGCTTGGAGCGCATCGTCATCAACCCACCCGATACTTTGGTGGCCGATGTGATGCGGCAGGACTTGTTGCAACTCGAGCCGCTCGATGAGATGGATGACGCGGCGCAGGCATTTGAACGATATGACTTAATCAGTGCGCCCGTGGTCGACAGTCAGTCTCGATTGATTGGTCGATTGACGATTGATGAGGTGGTCGACTCGATTCGTGAAAAAGGCGAATCCGATGCGCTCGCGCAAGTGGGTTTGAAAGAAGAGCAGGATATTTTTTCATCCACCGCCAATGCCGTGCGCGCTCGTGCACCGTGGTTGCTGGTGAATTTGCTCACGGCGGGCACTGCGTCCTATGTGGCATCGCGTTTTGCCACCACCGTGGAGCAGATTGTTGTGCTGGCGTTTTTGATGTCGATTGTCGCGGGCATCGGTGGCAATTCGGGCAATCAAACCATGACTTTGATTATTCGCGCGCTGGCGTTGGGGCAAATCACCTCGGCGAATGTGCGTGATTTAATCAAAAAAGAATTCACCGTGACCGCTTTAATTGGCATCGGTGGTGGGCTGATTGCCGCAGTCTTTGCCTACTTGATAGCCAAAGACGATGGTTTTAAACTGGGGTTGGTCATGATGGCCGCGATGTTTTTAAACCTAATGATTGGCGCAGCCATGGGCATGATGGTGCCGATTTTGCGGGACAAAATGGGCAAAGACCCCGCTGTCGGCTCAAGTGTGCTGCTCACATTTGCGACAGACACCATGGGCTTTTTGATTTTCTTGGGCTTGGCGACTTTGTTTTTGTTGTTAGTGTCATATCCATAAAAACCCCTTGAGCGCAAATCGTTCAAGGGGTTTTTTTGTGCGCTTTATGCAGATTCGCTATCGAGCAATGCATAACCACGGGCTGCTTTGCTCATGAGTTGAATGGTGGCGGTGAGCGCGGTATGTGTTTGCTGGGCCAATTGTTTCATGGCGATGACGTCGCCTGTGATGAGCTCGATTTCCAACTCATGGATGACGGTGCGTTGCGATTGTGGCGTGATGACTTCGCCATGGTCAAAGGCGAATTCATAGACATTGCCTTCTAACTCATACAGATAAATGTCGCGCTGAAAGTTGGTCTCAAACACGGCGGCCAAATCGGCCACATAAGGTGAGAGGTAAGCCTGCGCTTCGGCGGGCAGGGCACTGATCTCAAAGGCTTGTTGCGCGACAGGCGTTTCCCATTCGTGACGACTGGCCAATCCGTCTTGCATGCTGCCTGCGGTTTTCAGCGTTTGCAGCCATTGATTTTTATCGTCGTCAAAGCGCAGGCGCAGCGCGGCTTTGCTGTGTTTTAGGTTTTGTGATGGGGTGTCAAAATAAATATTGGTCAGCTGTGTGCTGCGTTGGTAACTGAGTTGCGCGTGATTGGACAGCCACGCCTGCACCCACGGCACATCGAGTGAGGCGGGCAAGCTGAGGGATATTTCGAGTTCAATCATGGATGTTACTGAAAAATAAATTGTGCAACGCGTCGCCCGCATGCGGCGTGCGCATAAATGCCTCGCCGACCAAAAAGGCGTGGATGTCGTTCTGCTGCATCAACGCGACATCGGCGGGCGCGAGTATGCCCGACTCAGTGACGATGATTTTGTCCGTAGGGATTTGTTTCATCAGCGTCAATGTGGTTTCAAGGCTGACTTCGAAGGTGTGCAGGTTGCGGTTGTTGATGCCGAGCAATGGGGTTTGCAGCTGCAGTGCCGCGTGCAGCTCTGTTTCATTGTGCACTTCAGCCAACACGGCCATGCCGAGGCTGAATGCGTGCGCTTCGAATTGTTTCATTTCATCGAGTGTCAATGAAGCGGCGATGAGCAAAATCGCATCCGCACCCCAAGCCCGCGCTTGGTCGATTTGGTAAATGTCAATGATGAAATCTTTGCGCAAAACAGGCAATGCGCAGGCGGCGCGGGCGGCCTTGAGATAATCCGCGTGGCCTTGGAAGTATTGCTCATCGGTCAGCACGGACAAACACGCTGCACCCGCGGCTTCATAGTGGCGGGCGATTTCAGCAGGGGCGAAGTGCTCGCGAAACACGCCTTTGCTCGGCGAGGCTTTTTTGATTTCGGCAATCACGGCTGGGTTTTTTGCCGCGACGCGTGAGGTGATGGCGCCGAGGAAGTCGCGAGTTGGCTCGGCTTTGAGCGCGAGGGCGTGCATGTCATTGTTTGAAATAAGCGCTTGAGCAGCGGTGATTTCGAGGCGTTTGGTGGCGTTGATTTTATTGAGGATGTCGGTCATGGTGTGTTTGCTTGGGTTGTGACGTGTGGGGTGGGTGCTGCCCACCACCACACGGCGGCATGCTGTTTAAGATTGAACCACAAATTGCTGTGTGAATTGTGCAAACGCATCGACTTTTGCCAATGCTGCGCCAGAGGCAATCGCGGCGCGTGCCATGTCAATGCCTGCGGCGATGGACTCGGCGTGTTGTGCAGTGTAGAGCGCAACCCCAGAATTCAAAATCACGATGTCGCGGGCGGGGCAATCGACGTTGTTGAGTGCGGCGAGCAGCATGGTTTTTGATTCTTGCGGGTCGGCGACTTTGAGCGCGGCGAGTGGTGCGCGGGCCATGTCAAATTGCTCGGGCGTGATGGTGTATTCGCTCAATTCACCGTTTTTGAGCTCACAGACAAACGTCGGCGCGGACAGGGAAATTTCGTCCATGCCGTCCTCAGAATGCACGACCAGCACGTGGTCTGCGCCGAGTTCGCGCATCGCTTGCGCCATGATGGTGGTGAGCTCTTTGGAAAAAACGCCCATCAGTGTGTGCGGCGCATTGGCGGGATTGGTCAATGGGCCGAGAATATTAAACACCGTGCGCACGCCGAGCTCACGGCGAATCGGCGCGACGTGGCGCATGGCGGGGTGGTGGTTCGGCGCGAACATAAAACCGATGCCCGTCGCCGCGATGCACTCGCCGACTTGCGCGGGTGTGAGTTTGAGGTTCACGCCGAGCGCTTCGAGTGCGTCCGCCGAGCCTGATTTGGACGAGACGCTGCGGTTGCCGTGCTTGGCGACTTTTGCACCCGCCGCCGCGACGACGAATAAGCAAGTGGTTGAAATGTTAAAAGTGCTCACACCATCGCCGCCTGTGCCGACGATGTCGACAAAGCCGCTGTTGTCCGTGACTTCTACGCGGTTTGAGAAATCCCGCATCACACGCGCTGCCGCGACGATTTCATCGAGCGTCTCGCCTTTCGCGCGCAATCCTGTGAGCAGAGCAGCAGCAGCAGGTGCGCCGAGTTGACCGCTCATCAGTTCAGTCATGAAATCGGACATGGTCGCGGGCGAGAGGTTCTCGCGGTTGATGAGTTGGTTGAGGGTGTTGGCTGTGTTGAACATTGTTGGTGGTTAAGTCGTAAAAAGATGCATTTGTAATGGGTCGATTTTTGTCACGGTAATGTCATCAATGTTTTCAAAATAATGTTTTATTGATGTGGCAATTGCCTTGGCAAGCAGGGGTGGTACAGCGTTGCCAATTTGCTGATATTGAGACAGGTGCTTTTCCCATGACATTGTGGTGCGCTTGCCTTGAAAAATATAATGGTCGGGGAAGGATTGTAAACGTGCTCCTTCCCTGGCTGTGTAGTTTCGATTAAAAAAAGGATGGATAAAGTTGCTTTGAAAACTTGCTGCCACAGTGGGTGATGGTTTGTCTGGAAAAGGTCTCATGTTGTTTTGGCTAAATACTTTACCACTCACGCTGTCGGCATCGCCGCGTTTTCTTTGCATGTGTTCTTCAGAAACATTGGCAACGGATTGCCCGCACCCAATGTTTTTAAAGCGTTCAACTAAACGAGCTGTGTGTTTCATTGGCACGTGATTTAGTACGTGTGTTGATTGATCGCGACACCATTTTTGAAAATCATTTTGCGGAGATTTCTCGTATGACATGGGTGCGTCACCTTGATTTACTTCAATTTCAGGCAAGTCTGATAATGCTTGTGAAATAGTAATGTGTTGTCCCAAAAAGTGGCTGGGTTTAGGCACGATTTTTTCTAAATTGTAGGGAAAGTCTGAACGAATGCCGATGAAAAACACACGAATTCGAGACTGCGGTACACCATAGTCTGCGGCATTCAATTTAAACGTGGAAATGTTGTAACCTGAATTTTCTGCTTCAAGACGAATGAGGTCTTTAACGTGCATTCCTTCTTTTGTTTTTGCAGATAAGATGCCTGTGACATTTTCCATGACGAAAAACTTGGGGTTGTACGCGCGTACAAACCGAATATACTCCATAAATAAGCTATTTCGAGGGTCTTTGGGATCTCTGTCACCCGATAGCGAGAAGCCTTGGCATGGGGGACCGCCGATAATACCATCTACTTCATGAGGTTTGTTCAATAAATCAATAGGGTTTTCGACTTGAGTAATATCAAGGGTGTGTACTTTGGTATTTGGGTGATTGTATTGATACGTATTAGATGCCCAAAGATCTTTTTCTAAAGCGAAAATAGTTTCAAATCCTGCTTGTTCAAATCCTAAACTAAAACCGCCGCAACCTGAAAATAAGTCGATGATTTTCATTTGAATCCTTTCAGTGTATCAACGAGCATTTCAATGCCGTGCTCTAAAGCGGACATCTCAAGGGGTTTGAAAAATTCAGGTTTGTTAATGGGTTGATTGACTTTTCGTGCGCCTTTTATCAATGTGAGTACTTGTAGGTCAACCGTATCGAAATAGGACATGATGGAGTGAGTTTGTTTGCTGCCCATTGGTTCTTTTGTTGCTTGCTCGTAATCGCCGCCCAACATCGATTCTAATTGAAACAAATATGTTTTGAGTTCAGGGAATTTTGTTTTAAGCAGCATAAAGTCAACGAGAATTCGTTTAATCATTGCATTCTCGGCGTATGCTTTGCATTCAATGCCAATGACAAATTTTCCATCAATGAACACATGTTTATCAACAGAAAGACCGTAATAGTAATCGTTTATTTTTGCAAGAATCTCTTTTTGTGTTTTGATTGATTTTATTTTTGACAAATATGCGGGCTTAATTGGAATGCGGATTTTGTTTGAGTTGATTGCTAATCGGTTCATATCTAAATTAAGTTCAGAGCCCCAAGCAATTTCAACCAGTGATTGAGTGATTTTTTCTTGAAGTTTACCTTTGACAGTGCGAATAAAACCGCCATATGCTCGTCCATCATCATCAATGCTTTTTTGTGCGTTGCCCTCCATAACACTCATCACGTCTTTGTATTCATCAGAAAGCCCTTTTAGCTTTTTTACTGTTGTTTTTTTAAGCATCATTTTTAATCCAATCAATTGTTTTAGTTCAACTCCGTTGAACCCAAAAAGTTTTTCAACAACGCATGACCGTGCTCGCTCAAAATCGATTCGGGATGAAACTGCACGCCTTCGATGTCAAACTCTTTGTGGCGCACGCCCATGATTTCGCCTGTGCTCGCGTCGCCGCCGGCCCATGAAGTCACTTCCAAGCAAGCGGGCAAACTGGCGCGCTCGATGATGAGTGAATGATAACGCGTGACGTTGAATGGATTGGGCAAATCGGCAAAAACGCCTGTGCCGTTGTGGTGTAGCACATCGACTTTGCCGTGCATCGGTGCTTTTGCACGGACAATCGCGCCGCCGAAAACCTGACCGATGGCTTGATGACCGAGGCAGACGCCGAGTATGGGCAGTTTGCCTTTGAAGTGCTCAATCGCGGCAAGGCAAATCCCCGCATCGGTCGGTGTGCGTGGGCCGGGTGAGAGGCACAGGTGTGTCGGTGCGGCGGCTTCGATGTCTGCGATGCTGATTTCGTCGTTGCGTTTCACGGTGACTTTTGCACCAAGTTCGCCGAAATACTGCACGAGGTTGTAGGTGAATGAGTCGTAGTTGTCAATCATGTAAACGTGTGTGGTGTTTTTTTGCGCGTTCATTGTGCCTCTCCCATAACCGTGTCCAAACCCGCGCAGGCCAAATCGGCCGCGCTTAAAACCGCGCGCATTTTCGCGCGTGTTTCATTCCATTCGGCGTCGATGTCCGAGTCAGCGACAATGCCTGCACCTGCCTGCACGTACAGCGTTTTGTCTTTAATCACGGCGGTGCGAATCGCAATCGCCACGTCGATGTCGTTGAAAAAACCCAAATGGCCCACCGCGCCGCCGTAGATGCCGCGCTTGGTCGGTTCGAGTTCGTCCAATATCTCCATCGCGCGCACTTTCGGTGCGCCCGACAATGTGCCTGCGGGGAAGGTCGCTTTGAGCACGTCCATCGCGTCCATGCCGTCGATGATTTTGCCTTCGACGTTTGAGACCATGTGCAGGACGTGCGAGTATTTTTCAATCGCCATTTGTTCGGTGACATGCACTGTGCCGATTTGCGCGATGCGGCCGATGTCGTTGCGCCCGAGGTCAATCAGCATGAGGTGTTCGGCGCATTCTTTCTGGTCGGCCAATAAGTCTGCGGACAAGCGCTCGTCCTCGGCAATGTCTGCGCCGCGCGGGCGAGTGCCTGCGATGGGGCGAACGGTGGCGGTGCCATTCTCGTCGAGTTTGACCAAAATCTCAGGTGATGCGCCGACGATGTGCACGTCGTCATAATCCATGTAATACATATACGGCGAGGGATTCAACGCGCGCAAAGCGCGGTATAGATTGAGAGGCTCGGCATCGAAGCCGCGCTGGGTGCGCTGCGAGAGCACGACCTGCATGCAGTCGCCTGCGGCAATGTATTCTTTACAGGTCAGCACACCTTTTTTAAATGCCGCCTCGCCAAAGTCAGAGTGCGCCTCGTGATTGGTCAAACGCGGGCTGGCAGGAATCTGAGCGGGTTGGCGCAGCGCTTGCAGCATGGTGTTTAACCGAGTGGTCGCGCGCTCGTAGTCATGGGTTTTTTGTGGATTGGCATAGACGGTGAGATACACTTTACCGAGGACATTGTCCACGACAGCCAACTCTTCGGAGAACAGTAAAT
>CALMCK010000200.1 GCA_937862845.1 uncultured Burkholderiaceae bacterium
CCGCACCTTGCATCAAGCCATCCATCATTTCGACCACGTCGAGGCGTGCGCCGAGACTTGAGTAAACCGTGCCCATTTCGAGGCCGATGATGCCGCCGCCGAGGATGAGCATTTTATTCGGGATTTGACGCAATTCGAGCGCGCCTGTGCTGTCCACGATGCGCGGGTCTGTGGGGATGAATGGTAAATTAACCACGCGCGAGCCTGCGGCGATGATGGCTTTGGCAAAGCGCACGACTTTTTTGACGTCCGTGGTTTGCGAGCCTTCGCCGATGGTTTCGGTGACTTCGAGGTGGTTCGCATCGAGGAACTGACCGACGCCGCGCACGGTGGTGACTTTACGCGCTTTCGCCATGCCTGCGAGACCGCCCGTGAGTTTTTTGATGACATTGCCTTTGTACTCGCGCAGCTTGTCGATGTCAATCTGCGGTTTGGCGAATGTGACGCCGTGGCTGTCCATGTGCTGCGCTTCGTCCATGATGGCAGCGGTGTGCAGCAAGGCTTTCGATGGAATGCAACCAACGTTGAGGCACACCCCACCGAGCGTCGCGTAGCGTTCGACGAGGACGGTGTTCATGCCGAGGTCAGCTGAGCGGAATGCGGCAGAATAACCGCCTGGGCCTGCGCCGAGCACGAGCATCTCGCATTCGACATCGACCGCGCCGCTGTAACTGCCTGCGGGCACGGCGACTGCTGCGGGTGCGACTTGTTGCTCTGGCTCTGCTGGTGCGGCGGCGGGCGCTGGCGTGCTCGCGGCGGCGGATGCGGGCGCTGTGGCGGCGTCTGCGGCTTCGAGCACGACGACGACTGTGCCTTCGGCGATTTTGTCATTGATCGCCACGCGGATTTCCTTCACCACACCTGCGGCAGATGATGGCACGTCCATTGTGGCTTTGTCTGATTCGAGCGTGACCAGCGCATCTTCGACGGCGATGGTGTCGCCCACTTTGACGTGGATTTCAATCACGGGAACGGCATCGTAGTCGCCGATATCTGGGACTTTTACTTCAACTAATTGACTCATTTTGTCTTCCTTGTCTTTTTGTTTTTAAAATAATTAAAAATTAAACAACCGCTGGCTTAGATGGCATCACCATCAAACGCAATCCGTTTAATATCGCTCAAATCCAAAGCCTCATCGAGGCAGCGCAGGTTAATCGCCACGGCATCTGCACCTGATGGTGCTTTCCCAGCAGAAAATGGTGCACAACCGCAAGTGTTGCAAAAATAATGTTTAACTGTGTGCTTATTAAATAAATATGTCGTGTACGCGCCTTCGGGCAAAGTTAATGCTACTTGATCAGGCAAAGTGAAATGCCACAAAAAACCGCGACGACGACACAACGAACAATTGCATTCAACAACTTGAGTGATGTCTGCATTAAAAGAATACTTTATTGTGCCGCAATGGCAACTACCAACGTATTGGGTCATGGTTTATCTCTAATGTGTTTATGTTTAACTCAACTTGACCGCTGGTTTTCCAGAGCGGTTGTGCTTATCCAGCAGCGCTTCATTTGTTTTGTGCAAAAACGACGCAATCCATGTCGCTATTTAAATGCATTTATAGATGATGACTTGAAAGGCCATATCTATTTGCTTCCTTTCAATGCTTGGATCCTCGCAACCCCAGTGTCAACACAGAAATGCCAAATGCTAAGCCACTCATAACACAACGCCAAATATTCGCAGCATTCCATTGATCACGTATCTGCACCCAGTCTTCGGGCAACTGGGCAGGATTCCATGATTCGGTGTAATAGTTCAACGGCAGATTCACTTTAGCGGTGAATACGATAACACCCAATGCATACAAAACACCTGCAAAGGCCAGAAGCACAAACCAAAAACGCTTCCACTGCTGTCGCGCGCTGCTCAAAGCGGCCAACACAACGACTGGCGGGCCAAAAAAGAAGGCAAAAAACAGAGCGTGTCGTACGTTTCGATTGAAAGCAGACTGCACTGTCGCGTAAGTTGCACCATCCATTTCTAACATGGCCAGATTAACATTGGCACTGTAGGTCCAAAAGAACCCCGCCATCACACCGAAGCCAATCACGGCTAGACCGTGCAAAGTTTTTGACAGTTTTTGCCCCATTGCCAGAACCCCTTTTATGAATCAAGCTGTTTTGATGCTCCATCAGTTGCACACTTTATTTAGACGCCGCTGGTCGCGCGGTCACTCGGTTTAAATACTGCTCGAATGCATCGCAGGTGGGTATCATTTTAAACATGCGCACGAAAAAATTAAGCTGCGAGCCGACATACACATCGGCAGCCGTGAAGCGCGCACCCGCCACATAATCATGTGTGCGCAGATGCTCTGCCAATGCGGCAATTGCCTGTTCAACATCACCACAACCGAGTGTCGCTTTTTGCTTGTCATCCAACACGATGTCTGAGCCACGAAACGCCATGCCCTGCTCCAGTGTCGTTGCGGCAAACAAAGTCCAGCGATAATAGTCGGCACGCTCGTCAGCGGTGGGCGCGAGCTGCGCATCGGGAAACGCCTCGGCCAAATACAGACAAATCGCGGCGGCTTCGGTGATGACTTGACCATCATGAACCAGCGCGGGCACTTTACCCATTCGGTTCAGTGCCAAAAACTCTGGGCTTTTCATCGATGTGCCGTATTCGAGATCAATCTTTTCATACGGCACGCCGACTTCGGCGAGCATCCACTCGGCGATTTTGCCGCGTGACATGGGGTTGGTGTATAGCGTGATGGGCATCAGAACTCCTTGAGGATTATTACTTTAATAGTTTTCTTTCAACCACTCACTGCGCTCTTTGGTCAGTCTGGCCAAGCACATATTCAAAACCATCTGCTCCATCGAGCCACCCGCGTTCTCTGCGGCTTCTGCTTTGCATGTGGTGTCTTTTTCACGAATCCAGCGCAGCTCAAGTGCTTTAAGCTGTGACTTTTCGTTTTTGCTTAAAGTCCCCATCACTTTTTTGTAAATCCAGTTGATGTTTTTGTTTTCTTTGGCCAAGTCTTGCGCGGCACATTGATTCATTTTCATCTGGGTTTGTGCATCATCGCAAGTTTCCGCATGAACAGTGGACATTGCAAACAATAAGCCTGCGACCAATATAATTTTTTTCATTGTCAATCCTTAAATAAAAATTTAAACCACAAAAACATACTCATCTAAATTACAACGATGAATTACATCAACACTCGACGGAAATCGGCGAGCAAACTGGCGAGATACGCATTGAATCGCGCTGCTGCTGCGCCGTCGATGACGCGGTGATCGAACGACAAGCACAAAGGACAGTTCAAACGCGGTTGGAATTCTTTGCCGTCCCACACAGGTTTCATCGCGGATTTCATGACACCCAAAATCGCAACTTCAGGGGCGTTGATAATCGGGGTGAATGATGTGCCGCCGATGCCGCCCAATGACGAAATCGTGAAGCAGCCGCCGCTCATGTCAGCGGGTTTGAGTTTGCCTTCGCGGGCTTGTTTGGCAAGCTCGCCCATCTCGATGGTGATTTGTTCGATGCCTTTTTTATCGGCATCTTTAATCACGGGCACCATGAGACCGTTTGGCGTGTCAGCGGCGAAGCCGATGTTGTAGTATTTTTTGAGCACCAAGTTATCGCCGTCAATCGATGAATTGAATTCTGGGAATTTTTTCAGCGCGAACACTGAGGCTTTGATAATGAAAGCGAGCATGGAGAACTTCACGCCTTTTTTCTCGTACTCTTTGTTCATCTGCACGCGGAACTGCTCGAGCTCGGTGACGTCGGCGTCTTCATTCACGGTGACGTGCGGAATCATGACCCAGTTGCGCGCGAGGTTGGCGCCTGAGATTTTTTTGATGCGCGACATGGGTTGCGAATCGACTTCGCCGAATTTGGCAAAATCGACTTTCGGCCATGGCAATAAATCCAAGCCAACACCAGAGCCGCCCGCAGGCGCAGCGGCTGCACCACCCGCGAGGGCGACTTGACCGCTCATAACAGATTTAATGAAACCACGCACGTCGTCTGGCGTGATGCGGCCATTTGCGCCAGTGCCTTTGACCAAACCGATTTCGACACCGAGCTCACGGGCGAATTTGCGCACAGAAGGTGATGCGTGCGCCTTGGTCGATGCAGCGACAGCTGGCGTTGCGGCGCTGATCGCTGCGGGTGCCAAAACGACAGGCGGTTCTGTTTGCACGAATGCGGGTGCAGCAGCGGCTGGTGCGGCGGCAGATGCTGGTGCGGCAGCAGGAGCGGGGGCTGAGCCTGCGGCGGTTTCAAGCACCACCACGACCGTGCCTTCAGCGATTTTATCGCCCATGGCGACGCGGACTTCCTTCACCACGCCTGCGGCGGATGATGGCACGTCCATTGTGGCTTTGTCTGATTCGAGCGTGACCAGCGCATCTTCGACGGCGATGGTGTCGCCGACTTTGACATGGATTTCAATCACGGGCACAGCGTCGTAGTCGCCGATGTCGGGGACTTTGACTTCGACCAAGCCGCCTGCGGATGCGGCGGCTGGTGCAGGTGCGGATGCGGCGGCTGGTGCAGGTGCGGCTGCGGCAGCAACCACTGGCGCGGCAGCCACGGGCGCAGCGGCGGCAGGTGCAGCGGCTGATTCGCCTGCTGCTTCCAATACCACCACGACCGTGCCCTCGGCGATTTTATCGCCCATGGCCACGCGGATTTCCTTGACCACGCCTGCGGCAGATGATGGCACATCCATGGTGGCTTTGTCAGATTCGAGTGTGACCAATGCGTCTTCGACGGCAATGGTGTCGCCGACTTTGACGTGGATTTCAATCACGGGTACGGCATCGTAATCGCCGATGTCAGGTACTTTTACTTCGATGAGTTGGCTCATTTTGTCTTCCTCAATTTGTTTTATTGTTGACCGTTTTGTCGAGCGAGCTTTTAAGCCCGCCCGACGAATGCAATATTTAAACCGTCATCGGATTGGGTTTATTGACATCCAGTTCATATTTGGCAATCGCTTGCGCAACCACTTCATTTGAGATCGTGCCTTCGTCCGCCAATGATTTCAGCGCGGCGACCGTGACCCAGTAGCGATTCACTTCAAAGAAATGGCGCAGTTTTTCGCGGGTGTCGGAGCGACCGAAGCCGTCGGTGCCGAGCACGGTGTAGCGTGCGGGCACGAAGCCACGGATTTGTTCGGGCAAGGCGCGAACATAGTCGGTGGCGACCACGACTGGGGCTCGTGAGTCACCGAGGATTTTCTCGACGTGGCTCAATGTGCGTGGCGCTGTGGGGTTGAGTAAGTTTTGACGCTCGACGGCCAAACCATCGCGTGCCAACTCAACAAAACTTGGCGCTGAGTAGAGGTCTGCGTCGATGTTCCAGTCAGATTTGAGCAGCGCTGCGGCTTCCACCACTTCGGTGAAAATCGTGCCCGAGCCCATGAGGCGCACTTGCGCGTTGCCTGATTTGCGGAATGGGTACAAGCCTTTGACGATGTCTTGCTCCGACCCTTCTGGCATGGCGGGATGCGCGTAGTTTTCGTTCATCACGGTGAGGTAGTAGTAGACGTCTTCTTGCTCTTGGTACATGCGGCGCATGCCGTCCTGCACGATGACGGCGACTTCGTATGCAAAGGTCGGATCATACGCTTTGCAATTTGGAATCGCGCCTGCCCACAGGTGTGAGTGGCCGTCTTCGTGTTGCAAGCCTTCACCATTCAAAGTCGTGCGACCCGCCGTACCGCCAATCATGAAGCCGCGTGCGCGCATATCGCCCGCTGCCCAGCACAAGTCGCCAATGCGTTGGAAGCCGAACATGGAGTAGAAAATGTAAAACGGAATCATCGGCAAGTTGTGCGTCGAGTATGACGTCGCGGCGGCAATCCAATCACACATGGCACCTGCTTCGTTAATGCCTTCTTGCAGCACTTGACCGGTTTTTGATTCTTTGTAGAACATCAATTGGTCGTGGTCTTGCGGTGTGTAGTTTTGACCGTCTTGGTTCCAAATGCCGAGCTGGCGGAACAAGCCTTCCATACCGAATGTGCGTGATTCGTCTGGCACGATGGGCACGATGCGCTCTTTGATGTTTTTGTCTTTTAACATGATGTTGAGCATGCGCACAAATGCCATGGTGGTCGAGATTTCACGGCCGTCGGCAGTGGCGGCCAACAATGGCGCGAACAAACTCAATTCTGGCACAATCAAAGACTCGTCAGACTTGCGGCGGCGCTGCGGCAGATAACCACCGAGCTCTTGACGGCGCGCGCGCATGTATTCGAGCTCTTTTGAGCCTTCTGGGAATCGCACGTAAGGCACTTTTTCGAGGTCTTCATCAGAGACTGGGATTTCGAAACGATCGCGGAAAATGCGCACATCTTCCATCGCCATTTTTTTCTGTTGGTGTACGGTGTTTTGCGCCTCACCAGAGCTGCCCATGCCGTAGCCTTTGACGGTTTTCGCCAAAATCAATGTCGGCATGTCAGTCGCTTCTTGCGCTTCTTTAAATGCGGCGTAGATTTTATGCGGGTCATGGCCACCACGGTTCAAGTCCCAAATATCAGAGTCTGACCAATCAGCGACCAGCGCTTCGAGTTCGGGCGTGTTAAACACCACTTTGCGGACATACGCGCCGTTTTTAGATTTCATGGTTTGGTATTCGCCATCGACGATTTCGCCGAGACGTTGCATCAAAATACCTTTTTTGTCACGGGCAAACAACGAGTCCCACTTGGTGCCCCAAATGACTTTGATGACGTTCCAACCCGAGCCTCGGAATTCTGATTCGAGCTCTTGAATGATGCTGGCATTGCCGCGCACTGGGCCATCGAGGCGCTGCAGATTGCAATTAATCACAAAGACAAGGCTGCCCAAACGCTCACGCCCCGCCATGCCAATCGCACCGCGCGACTCAGGCTCATCCATTTCGCCATCGCCCAAAAACGCCCAGACTTTACGGCCAGCGGTTTTTTGCAAACCGCGGTCTTCGATGTATTTCATAAAGCGCGCTTGGTAAATCGCCATAATCGGGCCCAAGCCCATTGACACTGTCGGGAACTGCCAAAAATCAGGCATCAACCAAGGATGTGGGTAAGACGAAATGCCGTTGCCGTCAACTTCTTGGCGGAATGAGTCCAGCTGCTCGTCCGAAAAACGACCCAGCATGTATGCACGCGAGTAAACACCCGGTGAGCAGTGGCCTTGTGAAAAAATCAAATCGCCGCCATGGTTGGCCGATGGCGCGTGCCAAAAATGGTTGTAACCCACTTCATACAGCGTCGCTGCGGATTGAAATGAGCCGATGTGGCCGCCGACATTGGTGTCTTTGTTGGCGCGCAGAACCATCGCCATGGCATTCCAGCGCACGTATGAGCGGATTTTGTGTTCGATGTCTTGATCGCCCGGAATGCGTGGCTGCTGCTCGACGGGAATCGTATTGATGTATGGCGTCTGCGCCGCAAACGGCTGATGCACGCCATGTGTGCGCGCATATGAAATCTGTTGGTCGATGAGGAATGTCGCGCGCTCTGTGCCTTCATTGGCAATCACGCCTTCCATCGCATCCAACCACTCTTGTGTTTCTTGCGCATCACTATCCACGCGAATTTGTCGTTCTGACATGTCGTCTCCTATCGTTTTTTTGTTATGCAATCGCTTGAACCACAGCGCGCTCTGAGCCCCTTTTATCAAGGATGTTTTATTTTAAACCCATAACTTTCACTGCCGCAAGGGTTTTTTCACAATGCAGAAGTGATTTTCATATTACGATAATATGCTGCGGCGCACCGCATCGGTTTCACCACAAAACGCCCGCCATCATCACACGCATCCACATGTTTTTAATGCGTTATAATTTCTGAAAATTTTTCTAATATCGCCAACACTTCATAAGGATAAGCCATGCCCAAGCACCGACTCCAATCCATGTCACAACCCGCACTTTTACTCACCAGTGCCCTGCTCGCTTTGGGCATGACGGCATGTGGCGCAGCCGAGCCAGCCAAAACAGTGGGCGACACCGTCATCACCGCCGCGCCAACCACCACTCAATCACAGGAAAACACCATGACCACCATCAATCCAACAGTCCAAGCCGCATTAGAAGCGATGAAAAATGGCGACGCCGCCGCATGGCATGCGCTATTTGCCACAAACGCCACACTCAGCGACGACGGCAATGAACGCAATCCTAAAGATTGGGCCACGTCTGAGTTATTTGGTAAAGGCCAAGGCCGCATCACGGCGGTTGACAAAGTCGAGGATGGCGGCAGCACATTGCTGGCGCAATTTCACTCGGCGCAGTGGGGCGATTTTAAAACCAGCTGGAAATTCACCGTCAAAGATGGCAAAATCACTCGACTGGAAGTCGGTCAAGCGAATTGACGCACACCACACCACACCGCATGACACCACACACGCCATTATTTCGATCTGCTGTGCGGTGACCAACATGACAACAACTGAAGGAGCACCATGAACAAAGGTCGCTTAGAAGCTTTTTCCGATGGCGTCATCGCCATCATCATCACCATCATGGTGCTCGAAATCAAAGTACCGCACAGCCCAGACATCGCAGCGCTGTTGACACTGGCACCCGTGTTTTTAAGTTACGTTTTAAGTTTCGTGTTTGTCGGTATTTATTGGAACAACCACCACCACACCATGCAAGCCGTCTCCTCGGTCAATGGCAAAGTGCTGTGGGCAAACCTGCATTTGCTTTTTTGGCTCTCGTTGCTGCCTTTTGCGGCAGGCTGGATGGGCGAGAACCATTTTGAAAGCGTTCCCGTGGCGCTGTACGGTTTCATTTTGCTCATGTGCGGCGTGGCTTACACGATATTCATGTTCTCATTGGTTCGACACCACGGTCAGGACTCCGCGATTGCCCGCGCCTTTGGCAGCGACCGAAAAGGGAAAATCTCAGTGCTGCTCTACCCCATCGGCATCGCTTTAAGTTTTGTCAATCCGTGGCTGGGCTTCGCGACCTATCTGGTGGTCGCCGCCATGTGGTTCATCCCCGACCGTCGGATGGAGCAAGCGATGGCGGACAAGTAAGAATCAAAAATGACAGCCTAAGCTGTCATTTTTTACGTATACGTTTTAATCAGCAACAACACACCCGCGCCAAACATGCTGACCAAACCCGCCAAGAGAAACCTGCTGGCGTACTGCGTCTTCTTATAGTTGAGCAAACACACCACCATCATAAATCCCGGAATGATTAAACTGCCCAGCACCAATCCATATTTCCATTTGGGTCGCTCAGACAAGCTGGCCACGGCCACCAAGCCAAAAATTGAACCACACAACAAGCCACAAACACCGATTGCCAAAAAAATCGTCATCAATACAGGTAAAAACGTGTCCATCATGACATCAACAACGCCACTTTTTGCGCATTGACCAATTCACCCACACCCAAAGTCGCCAAGCCCAGCAATGCATTCAACTCATCGGCGGTGAATGGCGCGCCTTCGGCCGTGCCTTGGATTTCGACAAAGCCGCCTGCGCCGGTCATCACGACATTCATGTCAGTGTCGCAGCCCGAATCTTCGTTGTAATCCAAATCCAATAACGGCGTGCCGTCAACCATGCCGACCGAAATCGCCGCAATCGCATCGCGCACAGGGCTTTGCGTGATTTTACCTTGTGCCAATAAAAACGCCACCGCATCCGACAAAGCCACATAAGCACCCGTAATCGCTGCTGTGCGCGTGCCACCATCGGCCTGAATCACATCACAATCGACGTGGATGGTGTGCTCGCCGAGCAGTTTCAAATCAACCACCGCGCGCAACGAGCGACCGATGAGGCGTTGAATCTCTTGTGTGCGGCCCGACTGCTTGCCGCGCGCAGCTTCGCGATCACTACGCGTGTGCGTGGCGCGTGGCAGCATGCCGTATTCCGCTGTGACCCAACCCTCGCCACTGCCTTTTTTGTGCGGCGGTACTTTATCAAGCACACTGGCCGTGCACAGCACGCGTGTGTCGCCGAAACTGATTAAAACAGAGCCTTCGGCGTGTTTGGTGTGACCGCGTTCGATGCTGACTTTTCGCAATTGGTCGGGCGCGCGACCCTCGGCTCGGTGTATCATGTGGGTTATCCTTTTTTTGAATCGTGTTTTAATTAGAAAGCATCATTGTACATGAGCCACCCCAATGATTTAAACGTTTACAGCATGACAGGCTTCGGCTCTGCCGAAGCAGCCACCGCCGCGTGCAAGCTCACGCTTCAACTTAAAAGCGTTAATAGCCGTTACCTTGACTTATCATTTAAAGTCCCAGATGAGCTCGCTCAATACGAGTCCGCGCTGCGCGATGCAATTTTTCAGCGCATCAAACGTGGCAAAATCGAATGCAAAATCAGCTGGCAAAACACCTCAACAGCCGTCGACACCACACCGACACTCAACGCACCCGCTCTCCTGCAAGCGCTTGAGTTGCAAAACCAAATCCTCGCTCAATCCGCCACCGCACAGCCACTGTCTGTGCAAGCACTGCTCAACTGGCCCAACGTCATGCCCAGCAGCAGCGGCGCACCATCCGCGCTCGCACAAGTCACGGCACTGGACATCGAAACATTGGTGCAGCATGCGTTGACTGAGTTCCTCAACAGCCGCGCAGGCGAAGGCGCTCACCTTGCCCACACGATTAACGAGCGCCTCAACGCGATTAAAGCCATCGTCGATGACTTGCGCATCGCCTTGCCTGAGCTGCTCGCCCATCAAGAAGCCCGCTTGGCCGAACGCTTGCTCAAAGCAGTGGATGCCAGCAAAGGCGATGTTGCCCTCGCCACCAGCGCCATTCCAGTGGCCGAGCTCACTGAGCGCATTCGCCAAGAAGCCAGCCTCACCGCCATCCGCATTGATGTCGCCGAAGAACTCGATCGCCTCGACGGCCACATTGCCAACGCCCGCAAAACATTAAGCAACGGCGGCGGCATCGGCAAAAAACTCGACTTTCTCATGCAAGAATTCAACCGCGAAGCCAATACCCTCGGCTCAAAATCCGCCAGCCTGCTGCAAACGCAAGCCTCCATGGATTTAAAGCTCATCATCGAACAAATGCGCGAGCAAGTGCAAAACATTGAATAGGAGCGACACATGTCCGTATCTAAACTCAACCAACCCGGCACATTGTTTGTCGTCGCCGCACCGAGCGGCGCGGGTAAATCGACGCTGAACAACGCATTGCTGGCCAGCGATGCCAACATTCAATTATCGGTCTCCTACACCACGCGCGCACCGCGCGTCGGCGAGGTCGATGGCACGTCGTATCATTTCACCACGGTCGATGATTTTTTGGCCAAACAACACAACGACGAATTCATCGAGTCGGCCGAGGTGCATGGCAACTACTACGGCACATCAAAAAGCTGGATTACCGACGCACTGAACAGCGGACGCGACATATTGCTCGAAATCGATTGGCAAGGTGCACAGCAGGTGCGCACGCATTTTCCCAATATGGTTGGCATTTTCATTCTGCCACCTTCACTGACCGCGCTCAAAGAACGTCTGTATGCTCGCGGCACGGATTCTGAAGAAGTCATCACGCGCCGCTTGCTCGCAGCGGGCGGTGAAATGGCGCACGCACCAGAGTTTGAATATGTTATCATTAACGAGAATTTGGACAGCGCATTGGCGAATCTGCAACACATTGTGGCGGCGGCGCGGCTGCGCTTCAACCAACAATTTTCTCGTCAACCCCACCTATTTTACGACTTGGGCATTCACGCCAAGTAACTCATTGTTCTTAAAGGAAATATCATGGCACGTATCACTGTCGAAGACTGCGTCAAACTCATCCCCAACCGTTTTGAGATGACGCTCGCCGCCACTTACCGTGCCCGTCAGTTGGCACAAGGCCACACGCCACGCGTGATGAGCTCGGACAAACCCACAGTCACTGCTCTGCGCGAAATCGCAGCGGGCGAAGTCGGCGCAGAAATGCTGCTCAAAGTACCCAGCTGATTTTCGCCAAACGAGTCATTAAAACCCGTTAAACCACCCAAAAGCCATTGAACACAATGGCTTTTTTAGACCAAACCATGCCCAAAAACCGCCCCGCCAACGACAGCACTCAAACGCCGCCTGATGATCATGCGGCGAGCACCATCATGGCCACGGCAACCGCGCATAAGTTGCAACACGCCGAGCTGATTAAAGACAGCTTGAATACGCTGTTCACTGAGCTGGCGGTGTATTTGTCCGACGAAGATTGCGCGCGCATTCGTGCCGCCTATCAGGTAGCGGATTCGGCGCATTTGGGGCAGTTTCGCCAAACGGGCGAGCCGTACATCACCCACCCCATCGCCGTTGCGATACTGTGCGCACAATGGAAACTCGACACGCAGTCCATCATGGCGGCATTGTTGCACGACGTCCTTGAAGACACGGGCACGGACAAAATCCTTTTGGCCACTGAATTCGGCGCACCGGTGGCCAATTTGGTCGATGGCCTGTCTAAACTGGACAAGCTGCATTTCGACAGCAAAGAAGCCCAGCAAGCCGAGAGCTTTCGCAAAATGCTGCTGGCGATGGCCGACGATGTGCGCGTTATTCTCGTCAAACTCGCCGATCGCCTGCACAATCTCTCAACGATGGAAACACTCAGCTTCGCCAAGCGTCGCCGCATCGCTTATGAGACGCAAGAAATCTATGCGCCGATTGCCCACCGATTGGGTTTGGATGACATTTATCGACAGCTGCAAGACCTGTGTTTGCACCAAATCCACCCCTTGCGCGCGGCCATCATTGAAAAATTCCTCAAACGTGCGCGCTCACAAAACCGCGAGTTGTTCGGAAAAATCCTTGACCGCGTGCGCCTCGCTTTTCACCAAGCACACATCGACGCCGACATCACCGGCCGCGAAAAAAACCTCGCCAGCATTTATGCCAAAATGAAAAGCAAACACTTGAGCCTGTCCAAAGTGCTCGACGTGTATGGCTTTCGCGTGCTGGTGACCAATCGCTCAGACTGCTACCTCGCACTCGGTATTTTGCATGCGCTGTTTAACCCTGTGCCCGGTCGCTTTAAGGACTACATCGCGCTGTCCAAAAAAAATGGCTACCAATCACTGCACACCACCGTGCTCGGCCCATTTGGCACACCCGTTGAGTTTCAAATCCGCACGCTGGACATGCACCGCATCGCCGAGTCAGGCATTGCCACGCATTGGCTGTACAAAGAACACGACGTGAGCTTTTCGGACGCCCAAAAACAATCGCACCTCACATTACAATCCTTGCTGCACATTCAACAAAAAACCAATGACTCGATTGAGTTTCTCGAGCACGTCAAAGTTGATTTATCGCCTGACGCGATATATGTGTTCACTCCCAAATCACGCATTCTCACCCTGCCTCGCCACGCCACCGTACTCGACTTTGCCTACGCGATTCACACCGACATCGGCAACCACACCATCGCCGTACAGATCAACGGCGCCGAAGCCTCGCTCTCAACTGAGCTGGCCAATGGCGACAAAGTCAACATCATCACCAGTCCCGACGCCACGCCACATTTGTCATGGTTGCAGTTGGTTAAAACAGGCAAAGCACGCTCAGAGTTGCGCCATTATTTCAAATCTCAACGCGTCGTCGAGTCCTCTCAGCTCGGCCAACAACTCTTCGAGCAAGCCTTAAGCAGCGCTGGCATTCCTATGCCAAAAAATGACGACACAGCCACATGGGACAAGCTGCTCGCCGATACGGGCTGCAAAACCACAGAAGAATTGTTCTCTGAAATCGGCCTGGGCATCCGCCCCGCCAGCTTCACCGCCCAACGCATCCTCATCGTCAACAGCAACCACAAACATGCCGACATCGTGCGCACCAGCGCCGCCGCCATGACTCGCCCTGACGTTGACCGCCTCGTGATTCGTGGCGACGAAGCGAGCACTCTCACCCTGTCCAAATGCTGCCACCCGATTCGAGGCGACGCCATCGTCGGCCACCTGTTGCGCCGCCAAGGCCTCATCGTACACACCACAGACTGCCACATCGCACGCGCCCAACGCGGCCATGACAACCTGCGCTGGATTGAACTCGATTGGGACATGAATGCCGAGCTCGCTGATCCATTCGCCGTCGCACTGCACATTGTGGCCGATGACAGCCGTGGGTTGTTCGCCAAAGTGGCGAGCAAAATTTCTGAAGCAGGCGCCAACATCGAAGTCGTGCATTCACATGTGACCCATGCCCAAGTGCACATTGACACCACCATCGACGTCACAGACCGCGTTCACCTCGCGCAAGTATTCAAAAGCCTGCGCACCTTGCCTCAAGTCAAAAAAATCACACGCCGACTGGGCAACAAGAAAAATTGAAGGCCACTTCAGCCGCATTGATTCAACGCAAAAAAACCTCGCAGACCGCGAGGTTTTTTGTGGGCACAGCGCAAAAAATCCGTGTGCGTTTAGCCCAACGATTCCTTGAGTCGAGCCACCGCCGCCAACACTTGATTCGGCGCAGTGCCACCGATGTGATCGCGTGCCGCCACAGAGCCTTCGAGGGTCAGGCAGTGCGACACATCGGCCGTGATGAGCGCTTGTTGCTCCACGCTCAAATCCACCGCCGCACGCAACTCCTCCAGCGTCAAATCCGCCAAATCGCATTGCTTCATGGTGCACAGTTTCACCGCATGGGCGACCGCCTCGTGTGCGTCGCGGAATGGCAAGCCTTTTTTGACCAAATAATCCGCCAAATCAGTCGCGGTTGAGAAACCTTGCAATGCCGCAGCGCGCATGTTGTCCGCTTTGACGGTGATGCCTTGAACCATTTCGGTGAAAATCAACACGGTCTCAAGCACGGTGTCGGCAGCGTCAAACAAGGGCTCTTTATCCTCTTGGTTGTCTTTATTGTAAGCGAGCGGTTGGCCTTTCATCAACGTCAACAAACACATCAAATCGCCATACACGCGGCCTGTTTTGCCCCGTGCCAACTCCGGCACATCGGGATTTTTTTTCTGCGGCATGATGGACGAGCCGGTACAAAAACGATCG
Source organism: uncultured Burkholderiaceae bacterium (assembly GCA_937862845.1). GTDB lineage: Bacteria > Pseudomonadota > Gammaproteobacteria > Burkholderiales > Burkholderiaceae > Hydromonas. The sequence goes on from CALMCK010000200.1 coordinate 14,955, forward strand.
GCCAAATCAATGAAGCCCACCCGTGGGCTCATCCAAATAATCAATTCTTCAGAGAGACGCGAGACATGCATCATCAACAACGATGCCGCCGCACAAAACTCAATCGCAAAATCACGGTCCGACACAGCGTCCAGAGAGTTTTCGCACAGGCCGTCAAAGCCGAGCTCACGCGCGACAAACTCACGGTCAATCGGATAAGTCGTGCCCGCCAGCGCAGCCGCACCAAGCGGCAATCGATTCACGCGTTTACGGCAATCGGCGAAGCGCTCCGCATCGCGGCCAAACATATTCACATAAGCGAGTAAATGATGCCCAAACGTCACGGGTTGGGCGACTTGCAAATGCGTGAACCCCGGCAAAATCGTCGCCGCTTCACGCTCAGCCACCTCAACCAAGCCACGGCGCAACGCCGTCAATGCCACCACAATATCGTCAATCTGCGCACGCAACCACAAACGAATGTCCGTCGCGACTTGATCGTTGCGCGAACGGCCCGTGTGCAATCGCTTGCCAGCCAAGCCAATCAATGCGGTTAAACGTGCTTCAATGTTTAAATGCACGTCTTCTAAATCGAGCTGCCAGTCAAACTGCCCCGCTTCAATCTCCGTGGTGATTTGCGCCAAACCACGCTCGATGTCGGCCAAATCCGTCGCACTGATGATGTTTTGTTGAGCCAGCATTTTGGCATGGGCGATTGAGCCCATGATGTCGAACATCGCCAAACGTTTATCAAAATCAACGGAAGCGGTGTAGCGCTTGACCAGCTCACTCATCGGTTCAGAAAACAGCGCAGACCAACCTGCGGATTTATTGTGCAATTGTGAATTGGATGGATTTAGATTGGCGTCTCTCATGGTTTTGATACCCTCATTATTTGTCAAACAATCGTCGGTGCGGCGCATCGACTCAAAGCGCCATGATACACTTTCACCCAGCTTTCTACAAACCCACAGAGGAAATACACCTTTACCTCTCAATATTTTTCAATATAAAAAAACCGCTCAAAGCAACTTGAACGGTTTTTCAATCTAGGTGTTTCAAAAAAATCAATACACACCCTGCGCAATCATCGCTTCGGCCACTTTCACAAAACCTGCAATGTTTGCGCCATCGACATAATTGACCGAGAAGTCGTCTTGCGTGCCGTATTTGACGCAGTTTTTATGAATGTCTTTCATGATGGCGGACAATTTTTCATCCACTTCGTTGCGCGTCCAGCTCAAGCGCAAGGCGTTTTGACTCATTTCGAGACCCGATGTGGCGACGCCACCCGCATTTGACGCTTTGCCCGGTGCGTAGAGAATGCGTGCATGGATGAACTTATCCACCGCTTCTAAAGTGGCGGGCATGTTGGCGCCTTCGGCGACGCAAATACAACCATTGGCCAACAAAGCATCGGCATCATCGGCTTCGAGTTCGTTTTGTGTGGCGCATGGCATGGCGACGTCGGCCTTGATGTGCCATGGACGCTTACCGGCTTCAAAGCTGTGGCCATGTTCTGCGGCAAAAGCAGACAAACGACCGCGCTGAACGTTTTTCAGGTTCATGATTTCTGCGAGTTTGGCCGTGTCAATGCCTTCAGGAATGTGAATCGTGCCTTCAGAGTCAGACATGGTGATGACTTTTGCACCCAGTTGCAGGAGCTTTTCACAAGCGTATTGTGAGACATTGCCCGAACCTGACAGCAGCACGGTTTTGCCCGTGATCGAGTCGCCTTTGTGTTTGAGCATTTCTTGTGCGAAGTAGACCGTGCCGTAACCCGTCGCTTCAGGACGCACCAGTGAGCCGCCGAAAGTCACGCCTTTGCCCGTGAACACACTGCCTGTGTCGTTCGAGAATTTTTTCATGTAGCCCGTCATGTAGCCGACTTCACGCGCGCCCACGCCGATGTCACCCGCAGGCACGTCGGTGTTCGGGCCGATGTGGCGGTAAAGCTCGCTCATCAGTGCTTGGCAAAAACGCATGACTTCACCGTCAGATTTGCCTTTCGGGTCAAAATCCGAGCCACCTTTACCGCCGCCCATGGGCAGCGTGGTGAGCGAGTTTTTGAAGGTTTGCTCAAACGCCAAAAATTTCAGAATTGACAAATTCACCGATGGGTGAAAGCGCATGCCGCCTTTATAAGGGCCGAGTGCATTGTTGTGCTGAATGCGGAACGCACGATTGACCTGCGTCTCGCCTTTGTCATCGGTCCAGCTCACGCGAAACTGAATCACGCGCTCTGGCTCAACCAGACGCTCAAGCACTGCTTGCTTGGCATACTGTGGGTTTTTTTCGATGAACGGCCACAGGCTCGCCATGACTTCTTTCACCGCTTGTAAAAATTCGGGTTGATTCGGATCACGCTTTGCAACGTAAGCCAAAAATTCTTCTAAATTTGCGTATGCCATGCAAAACTCCTTGTAGTATTGTGATGTGTTCGTGTGAAAAGCCGTTTAATCTGTCACTTATATTGCGACTGGTGAATTTAAAACCACGGCCATTCTAACCTGTTTGCAGCACACTGGCAATGAATAAAACCGCGTATTCACGCGGCTTTTCAGTGGATTCTCATGCTGCGCTGCAGCGACAGATCAATGTTTTGCTGAAATCAATCCGTCCCTCTTAATGATGCACTGCCGTCATCAATACTCCAAGACCTTCACACCATCCTCTGTGGCAATCAACGCGACATCCGCCGCATTTTGCGCGAAAATCCCGACGGTGAGCACACCAGGAATCAACGTCAGCTGTATTTCCATCGCCAGCGGCTCGTCTATCACCAAGCCATGCACGTCCAAAATATGGCAGCCGTTGTCGGTCACCAGTGGCGCGCCGTTGCTCATGCGCCAAACAGGTTGACCACCCAGCTCGACCAATTGCCGAGCGATGGCTTCGCGCGCGAGTGGCACGACTTCGACGGGCAGGGGAAACTTGCCGAGCACCGCCACTTCTTTGCTTGCGTCGGCGATACAGATGAAGCGATCGGCTATCGATGCGCAGATTTTTTCGCGCGTGTGCGCGGCGCCGCCGCCTTTAATCATATTGCCTTCGGGGTCAATCTCATCGGCGCCGTCGATGTAGACTGGGACGGACGTGACCTCATTGACGTCAAACACTCGAATGCCATGCGCTTGCAAGCGCTCGCGGGTGCGCTCGGAGCTGGCGATGGCGCCCTTGATTTTATTTTTGATGAGCGCCAATTCGTCGATAAATAAATCTGCGGTCGAGCCTGTGCCGACGCCGATGATTTCGCCGTGTGGTACGTATTCAATGGCTTTTTGGGCGACGAGGCGTTTGAGTTCATTTTGGTTCATGGTGTTTTCCTTAAAATTTGATGCTGCAATTATAGTCGAAAAGCGTGGCAGCACGCGTCAATTGCCGCCGCGAACGTCACACGATGGCCAATCTGATTTGAAATCAGCCCACATAAAAAGTACAATCAAACTTTTAAACGACGGGGCCACCATGAACAGCCGCATTCTCACCATTGACAGCACACATTGGCAGCTTGACCATGTACAGGACGAGTGGATTACCGCGCTTGAGTCGGGACAAGTTTTATACTTTCCGCAACTCTCGTTCAATCTGCTCGATGACGAGACAAAACTACTCACGCCCGAAGTGCGCGACCCTAAAAAGCGCAACATCAGTCTGGATGAACATGGCCAGCTCAAGGGCGCACAAGGTGATGCACAGACATTGAGTGATTTGAGCACAATGGTGCAGCGCTTTCGCAATCAAGCACAAAGCTTGGTCGCCTCGCTCACGCCCAATTATGTCGAGCACCTGCGTCTCGCGCCGACCAGCTACCGTCCGACTCAGGTGCAAACCCGCTCGCAGTCATGGCGCGCGGACGACCGCCGCTTGCATGTGGATGCCTTCCCTTCACGCCCCAATTATGGCGAACGCATTTTGCGTGTGTTCGCCAATGTCAATCCAAACAATGAGCCGCGCGTGTGGCGCATCGGCGATGACTTTGAAAGCATTGCCAAGCAGTTTTTGCCCCGCGCCAAACCTTACTCACGCCTACAAGCTTTGGCGCTCAATGCATTATTTGTCACCAAAAAATTTCGCAGTGAATACGACCACCTCATGCTGCAACTGCACGATGGCATGAAAGCGGATCTCGAGTATCAAAAAAATGCCGATCAAATCACCATGCCGTTCGCCTCTGGCAGTGTCTGGGTGTGTTTCTCCGATCAAGCCAGCCATGCGGTGATGTCGGGTCAATATATGCTCGAGCAAACCTTCCATTTGCCCGTCGAGCAACAATACCACCCTGAATTAAGCCCTTTGCACATTTTGCAACGACTGACTGGCAAAGGCTTAATCTAGCTCAATGGCACGCATTCATTCACGGCGTGCCATCACATCAAATCACGATGTCACCATGGTTTAGTCATCAATTGCGGCTCATCGTTGGTTAAGTTTTCGGTGTTGTCGCTCGCGTCGAGAGAGTTGCTCATCAGCGGTTTGACCGAGCAACTCGGCAGCGACGCGGCAGAAATCACGTTCAAAAATGGCACTGAAAAATCTGTGCACGCCCTCAACGTCACCCAGTTGTTGACCACATCTTAATCCGTCGACCGCCCAAAAGCCCCCCCCGATAGCGCTGTCGCAGGTCGCGCCACCGTGTTCATATTCCCCGACCTCAACACCAGCAACACCACCTACAAAGCCGTCCAACGCGCAGCCAACGTCGTCTCCGTCGGCCCCATACTGCAAGGCCTGCGCAAACCAGTTAATGATTTATCTCACGGTGCATTGATTGACGACATTGTTTACACCATCGCTCTCACGGACATACAAGCCATGAGCGGTGAGCCGCATTAAACCCATGTAAACATGAAAAAACAGCGACCAACCATCATCGCTGTTTTTTATTGGCGATCACACACAGTGGCCGCTAATCATTTGCATCAGTCCTCAAGCAAGCTCAAGGCTTTTGATAAATACTCATCAAATACCCCGCCATCACGCGTGTTAATCCACACACCTTCAGCCCATTTAAAGTGATAACCGCCTTCGCGACTGGCGAGCCAGACTTCCTGCATGGCGGTTTGCTGATTGATGATGATTTTCGCGCCGTCGTCATTTTCGATTTCTAAAATGGCGCCGTGTTGATTCACATCAAAATCTGGGAAGTCCGCCTCGATGCGCAGCGCGAGCTGGTCAAATAGTTGTTTGACGTGAGATAAAAATTCCGTTTCGGTCATGTGGGGCTTTCATTTAAGTGTGCTCACACCCATAAAGTCCAAAAACTCAAGGGCGCTCGGTCAGGATTGGCTATAATAGCGGCTTTGCACGACGCTCTGGGCGGCGGCATCTGTGGAGAATTATATATGAGAAATGCCATCCGTTGGCTCACTGCTGGTTTGGCCGCAGCTTTGTTGTGCAGCGCGTGCGGTTATCGCGGCGCGCTGTATTTTCCGAACGATGCGCCTCCCGTGAACACGTCACCCGTCATCGCACCAACTCAATAACCCCATAAGCACACCACATGACTTCTATTTACCCAAATCCCACCCTGAATCTACAAAACGCGCATTTGCACCTCGAAAATGTGTCGCTACAAAACTTGGCCAACGAGCATGGCACGCCTTTGTATGTTTACTCTAAGGCCGCATTGCAACAGGCGTGGGATGCGTGGCAGGTTGATGCCGACCGCCGTATTCATATCTGCTATGCGGTGAAGGCGAATTCTAATCTCGCGATTTTGCAGTTTTTTGCCCAGCAAGGCTCGTACTTTGACACCGTGTCCATGGGTGAAATCTCTCGTGCATTGGCGGCGGGTGCGCCAGCGTCACGCGTGGTGTTTTCGGGTGTGGGCAAGTCTGTGGTCGAGATTGAGTTCGCCATCATGCAAGGCATTCATTGCTTTAATGTTGAATCATTGCCTGAGCTCGACCGCATTCATGAAGTCGCGACACGATTGGGTAAAATTGCGCCGATTTCATTGCGCATCAATCCCGACGTGGATGCGCAGACACACCCGTATATCTCGACGGGGCTTAAAGAAAATAAATTCGGCATCGACCACACCGAAGCATTGGCAGGCTATCGACATGCCGCGACACTGTCGGGCTTAAAAATCGTCGGCATTGATTACCACATCGGTTCTCAATTGTTGAACCTGACGCCGTATTTGGATGCGCAAAATCGTTTGTTTGATTTAATCAAGCAGTTGAGCGCAGACGGTATTGAGTTACAACACATCGATTTGGGCGGCGGCTTGGGCGTGCGCTACAAAGATGAGACTCCCCCCGCCGCATCGGCGCTGGTCGAGCAAGCACTGAAGGGTTTACGCGAGGCGGGCTTTAAGCATGACTTGATGTTTGAACCTGGCCGCTCCTTGGTCGCCAATGCGGGCGTGCTGCTCACAGAAGTTGAATACCTCAAACCCACTCAGCACAAAAATTTTGCCATCGTCGATGCTGGCATGAATGACTTAATGCGTCCTGCGCTGTACCAAGCATGGATGCAAGTCGTTAATGTGGTTGAACGCGATGAAGCGAGTGTCTTGTACGACATCGTCGGTCCTGTCTGTGAGTCAACCGACTGGTTTGCCAAAGACCGTGAGCTGGCGCTGCATGCGGGCGATGTGCTGGCGATTTTAAGTGCGGGCGCATACTGCATGACGATGGCGTCTAACTACAACACGCGCCAACGCCCAGCAGAATTATTGGTCGATGGCGACACCGTGCATGTGGTGCGCCAGCGCGACACGCTTCAATCGCTGTGGGCGGATGAATCTTTGCTGTGAGTTCACCGTCCGAAGCAAGCATCAAAAAAGCACAGGTCAGTCCTGTGCTTTTTTGTATGGGCGATGCGGTGTCACAAATTAAAATGTTTGGCGTACCGTGGCGAGACATGGGACAGTTTTAAAACCGTCAAAAAATCTGCGGTGTGAAAATCAGGGTCATACGTCGGCGCTCCGCACACCTGCGCACCCAAGCGCAGATAACCTTTAAACAAAGGGGGCAACACCATTCTCACATCGGCATCAACCGCAGGCTGTATGCTGTTGTCAAATGGATTGCGCGGCGCGACTTTAAACTCTTCGCTCATTGCGCCAGAGTTTTGCAACATGACTTCAATGTCGGCAATCGATGGGGCGTTCGCAGCGATGGGCACACTGGTGCAGCCAAGTATCATTTCATAACCATGGGTCATGGTGTATTGCAATACGGCTTTCCACAAGGCCATCAGCACACCGCCATTGCGGTGGTCTTTGTGAACGCAGGCGCGCCCGACTTCCAACACTTTGTCTTGGTGCGAAGCAAAAGCGGTGATGTCGAACTCTTGCGCCGAATAAAAACCGATGTCGCGGGTGCACTCGCGCGGCAGGACACGATAGGTGCCGACCACTTGGCCACTTTTCACGTAACGGACAAATAAGTGCTTGGCACAGGCGTCAAACTGGTCTTCATCCAAGCCATCATGGCCTTGTAAATTCACACCCAATTCGTCTGAAAACACCTGATAACGCAGGCGTTGCACTTCGTGCACTTCTTCAACGGTACTGGCCCAACCAATCACGACGGTCTCGGAGGATGACGCTGCGGCTGTGGCGAATGCATCACTCGCCTGCGCTGCGGTGCTGGCGGTGTCGAGATGCGCTGTTTGTAAATGAGGGATCAACTTCGCTCCTTGAGGCCTGCGCCATTGTGGCGCTGACCTGTGATTACGATGCCCAAAAACATTGAGGTTTTTAGGAATGGCCTGCGTCCAGCAAAAATTCGTGCGACGGCCAAAAAACAATCTACGTATTTTACCAGCATCCGCGTGGCTTGGTGGCGTAATCTAACGCTCGTATTATTCCCACCACAGGTATTTGTGTTATTTTTTCATGCCCAAATACCTGTGGTGGGAATAATACGAGCGTTAGATTACGCCACCACAGGTATTTGTGTTATTTTTTCATGCCCAATTCACGCAAACGCTCGTTTAAATAAGCCTCGGCGGTGTATCTGGTTGACAGACGCACCTCTGGTTTTGGGTGTAGAAACAAGGGCAAAGACAAGCGGCTGACATTGCGCGCCCCTTCTGGATTGACCACGCGGTGGGTCGTGCTGGGGTAAAAACCCTGCGAGGCTTCTTGCAGCATATCGCCGATGTTGATGATAATCAAGCCAAAATCACACGGCACGTCCAACCACTCACCGCTGCGGGTCAATACTTGCAAACCAGGTTCGTTGGCCGCTGGCAAAACCGTTAAAAGATTGATGTCGGTGTGGGCCGCAGCGCGTATCGCGCCAGCGGGCTCATCGCCCGTCAATGGCGGATAGTGCAATACACGCAACAAAGTCTGCTCACTGCCCGCAATCATTGAGGACAGTGGCTGACTGTAGTGTGCCGAAATATCCGTTGGCGTGTGCTGCTCCACCCAGCCGAGCAGTGTCGCTGCGAGTGCGTTGGCATCGGCGTAGTATTGCAGCGCGTCGTCTTTTAGGCTGGTCGGGATTCTGCCCCACGGATAGACGTGGTAAAACTCTTTGACATCTTTGATGTCGTTGCCTTTGGCGGTTTCGGACACAGCAGTCGAAAAATAACCGTCATAGCTGTCTGCGCCAAACGGAAAGTCGAATTTCTCATCGGCTTTAAAAAAAGCCTGCCAATCCGTGAAGATTTTTTGCACCAAATCGCTGTTAATCGGATGATTGGCGAGCACGCCAAAACCCGTCTCATGCAGCGACTCGGTGAATGCTTGCGCGGCATTGGGCGAGGTGTAATCGATAATGGGCAACATGGTATTTACTTTGCGGTGGACAGAATTTGTTCGATGAGTTCGAGAACGCCTTGGCTGTTCACGCCCAGACAGACTTTGACATTGTCACGCTGCGACCAGTAAGCCTCTGCATATTGACGCCCTTTCGGTGCAAAAAACGTTTTGCCCGCGCCTGCGCCGTCTTGCACGACATCGACTTGGCCTTGCTGGGTTTCAAATAATTCTGGATTGGTGACATACATCACCGTCGCAGGGTCGTGCAATGAGAAGCCGTCAAAACCAGCCGCGGTGCGGTAGAAATTTGCATAAAAAATACAAATTTTCTCGAGAAAACCACCGACTTTAGGGGCGACAGCGGCAATGCGCTGCATCGGCTCGGCAGGCATAATGGTCTGATAAGTGACGTCCAAACCGACCATAACGGTCGGCCATGGCGCTTCAAACACCACTTGCGCGGCATGCGGGTCGTTCCAAATATTTGCTTCTGCGGCGGGCGAGACATTGCCATCCACACGTGCGGCGCCGCCCATGATGACGACTTGTTTGACTTTAGAGGCGATGCTAGGGTCTTTTTTCAGTGCCAACGCGATGTTGGTCAACGGCCCAATCGGCACGAGTGTGATTTCACCGGGTTGCTCATTAACCATGCGCACGATGAAATCCGCTGCTGACTCATCGACAGGCTCAAAATCAGCGGGGTAATCAACGGACACATCACCAAAGCCGTTTTCACCGTGAACAAAATCTGGGAATGGGTGTGGTTTTTGCACGGAAGGACGGGCTTCACCATGCGCCACAGGGACGTGTTTGGCATCCAGCAGGTCGAGTAAATACCCCGCATTGAGGGTCGAGCGATCGACGGCAACATTGCCAAAAACAGTGGTCAAACCCAGTAAATCGATGTCTGGGTGCAACACCGCAAAGGCAATCGCCAACGCGTCGTCCACACCGGGGTCTGTGTCAATAATCATTTTATGGAGAGCCATGATGGTCCTTGATTCGTTTTTTAATTAAGTTCGTCTAAATACGGAATGCTTGAACTGGCACCCAGTCGTGTCACAGTGATGGCGGCGGCACGGCTGGCCAATGCGAGCGCCTCGGGCACTGCCAAACCACGCATGATGCTGGCAAGATAGTAACCAATGAATGTGTCGCCTGCGGCAGTGGTGTCCTTGACCGCGACCTTTTCAGCGGCTTGAACAAACTGCCCTGACACACCAGAATAACGCACCCCATCGCCGCCAAGCGTGAGCACAACATTGCTGACAATACCATGCAAAGCGGCCAGCGCCGCATCCAAATCATCCATACCGGTGAGCTGCACCGCTTCGACTTCGTTGACAATCAATGTGTCGACCAAACGCAACGGCAGTGACGCGAGCTCTGCGTGGCACGGCGCTGGATTAAAGGCTATTTTTTTACCCGCCGCATGGGCTTTTTCGAGGATGGTCTCGATGTGATTGGTTTCGTTTTGCAACAACACCCACGACACCTCTGAGCGAGCGAGCTGAGCGTCTATCATGGCAACTGTCAGGCCATGGTTGGCCCCTGCGTGCAGCAATATGCAGTTTTCGCCCTCATCATTGACCTGTATCAAGGCATGACCCGTGGCCGCATCGACCTGTGCAATCGCACCGCCACCGAGCGCCAGCTGCCCCAGTTGCTCATTCACCCACACATCGTCACGGCCAATGCAACCAGCATGAACCACTTGAGCGCCTGCGCGCTGCAAGGCGACGGATTGATTCAAGCCCTTACCGCCCAGACCTTTGCTGTAGCCTTTGCTGGACAGCGTTTCTCCTGGCCGAACAAAATGCTCAACTTGATAAACATGGTCAATATTGATTGAGCCGAAGTTGACAATGTGCGTCATCTCAACGCTCCTTCACATACGGTCGGCCAATCGCTTTGGGCGCAATCGATTTGCCGACAAAGCTGGCCAACAAGACAATGGTGAACAGATACGGCAACGCAGAGAACACCTGCGATGGAATTTCTTTCAAGCCAAACATCGGCACGCCTTGCAATCGGTCAGACAATGCCGCGAGCAAACCAAACAAGATGCACGCCCAGAATGCAGGCCAAGGGCGCCATTTGCCAAAAATCACCGCAGCGAGCGCCATATAACCCATGCCCGCACTCATTTCTCGGCCGAAGCTGCTGTTTTGCGCCATCGACAAACACACGCCCGCCAAACCGCACATGACACCGTTGTACACCAGCGCGAGGTAACGCAGACGCACCACAGACAAACCCGCCGTGTCCACCGCATTGGGCTCATCACCGACCGCACGAATGCGCAAGCCGAGGCGCGTTCGGTATAAAATAAACGCCGTCAACACCACCGATGCCACTGCCACATAAGCAAAAATATGATGCCCCGAAATCACCTTTTCATAAATGGGACCGATGACGGGCACATCATGCAAAGCATCCACGCCCCAAAAGGTGATGGGCTTAAAACGCAACTCATCAGTCAACGCTGGGGTTTGCCCGCCTTTATGAAACCATGCCTGCCCCAAGACCAGCGTCAAGCCCGACGCCATCACATTAATGGCCAGCCCAGACACCACATGGTCACCCTTTTGGTTGATGGTCGCAAAACCATGCAACATCGAGAAAAACACTGATGTCAACACCGCCGCCAGTAAGGCCATCGGCACAGAGCCCGTCAAGCTTGCCACCGCAGCACCTGCAAACGCAGAGAGCAATAGTTTGCCCTCCAATCCAATGTCCACCGTGCCCGAGCGCTCGGCCATCAAACCACCCATCGCAAGCAAAATCAGCGGCACCGCTTGGCGCAAGCCACTGCCCATGACATTGGCGATGGTTAAAATCATATCATCCATCATGCACCCCGCGCTTTTAAGTAAGCCGTTTCAATCGGCTTGCGAATCAAGCCATCCAACGCCGCCACAAAGAAAATAATCAAACCTTGAATCACCATATTAAATTCTGGGCTCACCTCAGGCAAATCAAACTGCATCTCCGTACCGCCCTGCTGCAATGCGCCAAACAACAAAGCCGCAAACACTACGCCGACAGGGTGATTGCGCCCCATCAACGCCACCGCAATGCCCATAAACCCAGCGCCTGCGGTAAACATCAAGCTCAAACGACCTTGCGCACCATAGACCACATTGACCGCCATCAAACCTGCCAACGCACCCGAAATCACCATGCTGATCACGACAATTTTCGTCACAGAAATCCCCGCATAACCCGCCGCCTCAGGGTTTTGCCCCACCACTCGAATCTCATAACCCAAGCGAGAACGCCAAATCAGCCACCACACAAAACCCGCTGTGGCCAAGGCCAAGAAAAATGCAAAATTAAGTGGCGTGTCCGCGAAGTCCAACCACGGCAGCATTTCCGACAGACGCGGCAACACCGAATCAATGGCAAAATTTGCCGAATCGGTCGAGCCCTCGCTTTTTGAAAGCCAGTGGCGCATGGCATATGTCATGAATGAAAACATAATATAGTTGAGCATAATTGTGGTCACCACCACGTGTGCACCACGCTTCGCCTGCAAAAATCCAGGGATAAAACCATATAAACCGCCAAACAGCAGGGCCGCAAGAATCGCCACCACAAACATCAAAGGCGCAGGCAAATACGGACCAAATGCCAAACAGGTCAGAGTCAGACCGAAACCCGCAAAATATGCCTGCCCCTCACCGCCAATGTTAAACAAACCCGCATGAAACGCCACCATCACAGCCAAACCCGTGAAAATCAGCGAAGTCGCGTTGTATAACGTTGAAGGCAAACCCGTGTCGCCGTTGAACGCACCGCGCACCAACACGCCCATCACCTCAACGGGACTCTGCCCAATCGACAACACCAGCAAAGAGGCCAAGCCAAACGCTAAAAACAGCTGCACCAAGGGAATGCAAAACCCCGTCAGCCACAGCGGCAAGGAATTATTGGATAGTTTTTTCTCTGTCATTTTTATCGCTTTTTTAATAATCTTCTGAACAATTGAAACTGAAACAATACCCCGTCCTCACAAACACATAAAGTATTTTTTGGCGCAATCTGAACATCCGTCATTCCCGCATGGGCTTAGCGGGAACCCATATTTGCTATTCCAATCCACGGGTTAAAAATGGATTCCCGCTAAGCCCATGCGGGAATGACGGTGCTTGGTTTTTCAGATGAGACTTACATACCCACAACGTCACGCCACAAATCTCGCCAGTCAGAGTTCTCTTTTTCAATCAACTCAATTTTCCAATTCCGCCGCCATTTATTCATGGATTTTTCACGCGCAATAGCACCTACCATGGTGTCATGCAATTCATACCAAACCAACACCTTCAAACCATATTTTTTTGTAAAACCGTCCACCAAACTTTCACGATGCTGATATGCCCTCTGCACCAGGTCTGAAGTCACACCAATATACAGCGTACCGCGCGGCGCATTACACATGATGTAAACTGCAGGCTGCTTCATCAAAGACCTATTAAGATTGTGCCAACATTAATAAAAGCATCAAACTAAACTCTGCTACGCCGCCTGCGTGCTCGCCATGAGCAAACCGATTTCACGTGGGTCCGCGTCTTTACCCACCAGCTCGCCAGTGATGTGGCCTTGATTCATCACCAAAATGCGGTCGGACAACGTCAAAACCTCATCCAACTCCACCGAGACCACCAATATCGCAGCACCCGCATCACGGGCTTGCACCAGCTCTTTATAAATCAGCTCAATCGCACCAATGTCGACACCACGCGTCGGCTGCCCAACCAACAATACTTTGGGCGAGCGGGTCATTTCTCGAGCGATGATGAGTTTTTGTTGATTGCCACCCGACATATTGGCTGAGCGAATTTCAGGCAAATTCGGGCGCACGTCAAACGCTTTAATCAAGCGCAATGCCGATTCACGCACTTTAGCGATGCTCAGCGCAAAACGCGACCCCAGCGATGCATCACGGTGATACCCCAAAATTGCCGACTCTGCCATGGTGAAGTTTTTGAGCAAGCCTTGCCCAAGTCTGTCCTCAGGGATGTGTGCGACGCCGACTTGGCGCAACTGCCTTGGGTTTGGCCAATTTTTAGTGGTGTACGCTGGCTGGCCATCGGCAACGAAATCAATTTCACCGCTTTTGCCACGCAGCTCGCCAGCCAAAATTTTAAGCAGTTCTGATTGGCCATTGCCCGAAACGCCTGCCAGCCCGACGATTTCACCCGCGTGCAAATCAAATGAAATGTTTTTTAATCGTTGCACACCTTTTTCATCGGTGTAGCAAAGGTCTTTAATCGACAAGTAAACCTGTGATTGGTCGGGCGTGCCCTTTGGTAAATCTTTGGCGATTGGGCGACCGACCATGAGTTCAGCGAGTTCTTCCGCATTGGTTTCAGAGGTTTTGCGGTGTGCGACCATTTTGCCAGCGCGCATGATGGAGACATTGTCTGTCACGTCCATGATTTCGCGCAGCTTGTGCGTGATGATGAGCACGGTCACGCCCTGTGTGCGCAAATCGCGCAACACATCAAAAAGCTGATCGGCTTCCTGCGGCGTGAGCACGCCTGTCGGCTCATCCAAAATAAGCACTTTTGCTTGACGGTATAAGGCTTTGAGAATTTCGACACGCTGCTGCACGCCGACAGCCAAATCGCCGACGGGCTCATCGAGC
>CALMCK010000201.1 GCA_937862845.1 uncultured Burkholderiaceae bacterium
CCGTAGAGCGTTTGTCGATAACTGATGATGGATTGCTGATAGGCGACTTTGGAGATTTTTAGGTTCAGCTGGTTTTCATTCCAGTTCAAAAAAGGCAACGCCAGATTCAACGCGAGCGTGCCGACGGGATCGCTCAATAATTGAGTGAGGTTGGTCGAGCCTGTGCCGATGGTGCCTGTGAGGGCGAAATTCGGGTAAAAATTCGCACGGGCCACATCCACGCCGCCCAAGCCTTCACGCAGGCGCAGCTCGGCGGCACGCACATCGGGACGGCGGGCGAGCACCTCGGCGGGAATCCCTGCGGCGACGCTGGCAATTGCGCCCGTGGGCAAGGCGTCTGGTTCGTTGGCGATGTGTGCGGACGGCGGCGCGTCAAACAGTATCGCCATGGCGTTGCGCGCGACGGCGCGCTGTTGAAGTAATGACTCTTGCGCGGATTCTTGGCTGGCCAGACTGCGCTCGGCGGACAGCACTTCGATGTTCGACACGGCGCCTGCTTTGTATTTCACACGCATCAAGTCGAGCGATTGCTGGGCGTAGTCGATGCTTTTGTTGCCCGATGCGATTTGTTGATTGAGATAGGCCAACAGCCAATACTGCTTGACCACGGCGCCTTCGATGGAGAGCTCGGTGTTGCGCAAATCTTGCTCGGTGGCTTGCGCTTCCCACTGCTTGATGCTGTTGGCTTTGGATAGTTTGCCCCATAAATCAATGGTGTAAGCAATCGTCACGCCCGTCGAGTAGCTCTGTGCACTACTGCTGCTGCCATCGAGTGCGCGCGATGAGCGAGCACCCACATTGGCAGAAATGCTCGGGAACAATTGATTCTCGGTCAGGCCCGCGCTCAGTTGTGCTTGGCGCAGCTTGTAGCCTGCGCTGGCGAGATTGCTGTTTTTAGCGAGGGCTTGCTCAACCAGTTGATTGAGCGCTGAATCGTTGAATGCTTCCCACCATTTTTGGCTGTCATTGACATTGACACCGCTCGGCGCACTTGGCGTCTGCCACTGCTTGGGTATTTGCGCAGAAGCGAGTGCTTGCTCACTCGTCGGTGTTGGGATATTGCCTTGCGTGGCGCAGCCCGCCAGTGCAAGGGTCAATGCGAGGTACAACGGAATGCTGTGTGGTTTTTTCATATCGTGTCATTTCTGTGTGCAATTAGTCACGGGTCAATGCGATCACTGGGTCTAATTTGGCGGCGTTCTTTGCAGGGATGAATCCAAACAACACGCCAATCAAAGTGGAGCAGGTGAACGCGGCGACAATGGAGAACGTGGAGAATATCATGGTGAAACCGCTGTTCAAACTGTCAAACAACACGCCGATGCCCAAGGCCAACGCCACGCCCAAAAAACCGCCAATCAGACAAACCATGACGGCTTCTATCAAAAACTGCTGCATGATGTCCGACTGACGCGCGCCGACCGCCATGCGCACGCCGATTTCTTGGGTGCGTTCGGTCACGGAGACCAGCATGATGTTCATCACGCCAATGCCGCCAACGATGAGCGAAATCACGGCAATCATGGACACCAAAAGCGTCATGGTTTGCGTGGTCGATTCAATGGTTTTGCGGATGGTGTCGCTGTTTGAGATGAAAAAATCTTGTTTGCCGTGGCGCTGCGTGAGGATTTTTGTCACACCCTCTTCGGCGGCCTGACTGCTGACGCTGTCGGACACGCGCACGGTGATGTTGCGCAGATACGATTGGCCCAACAGCCGACTCATGACGGTGGTGTATGGCACGTAAATATTGAGCGACTCGCTCGAACCCATCACAGAGGACTGCGCTTGGGTCACGCCAATCACGCGCACGGGCACATTGCCCAGCAAGATGACTTCGCCAATGCCGCTGCTGTTCGGAAACAATGCCGCTTTGGTGTTTGGATCAATCACGGCTTCTTGCGCATAGCGGCTGACTGACTTCGCATCGAAGGCCTTGCCCGTGTCCATCGAAATGCCCTTGACCTGAAAATACTGGTCGCCGACGCCAGATACCTGTGCGGTCACGGCGATGTTGGCCAAACGCACGGTGACAGATGTATTCACGCTGGGCGTGACGCTGTCCACATAGCTTTGCTGCGCCAAGACCTTCGCATCGGCCTCTGTGAGCGTGCGCACCGCTGCCGAGCTGCGATCACCAAAACCTGTGCCGGGGTACACACTGATGGTGTTGGTGCCGATTGAGCTGATGTTTTCCATGATTTTTTGCTGTGAGCCTGCACCCAGCGCCACGACAGAGACCACCGAGGCGATGCCGATGATGATGCCCAACATGGTGAGAAACGTGCGCATGCGGTGCGCCAGCATGGCGACGACGGCCATATTGGCGGCTTCTTTAAACCTGTCCAATATACCCAGCCATGGCTTCGTGCTGCTCAACGCGTCCTGCGCGCTGGTTTTTTCGAGTTTCGCTGTGCTGGCCGATGCTTGAATCGCCGCATCCACGGCGCGAATGCGGCGGTCATCGACGATTTCACCATCGCGAATTTCGATGATGCGGTCGGCGTTTTCAGCGACTTTTAAATCGTGTGTGACAATGATGACGGTGTGGCCTTCGGCATGCAGCTCACGCAAAATCTGCATGACCTCGGCACCGCTTTGCGAATCGAGCGCGCCCGTCGGCTCATCGGCGAGTATCACCTCACCGCCATTGACCAATGCTCTGGCGATGCTCACGCGCTGCTGCTGGCCACCCGAGAGCTGGCCGGGGCGATGCCCCGTGCGCTGCGCCAAACCCAGCCGCTCGAGCAACTGACGGCTGCGCTCACGTCGCTGCGCAGGCGCGTAACCCGCGTAGATGGTCGGCACTTCGACATTGCCCAGCGCGTCCAAATCGCCGAGCAAATGATAACGCTGGAAAATAAAACCAAAATACTCGCGGCGCAACTGCGCCAACTCATCGGGTTCCATGGTGCTGGTGTCTAGGCCATTCACCAGATACTCGCCGCGACTCGGTTTGTCCAAACAGCCGAGGATGTTCATCAGCGTCGATTTGCCCGAGCCTGACTGCCCCATAATCGCGAGCATTTCACCTTTTTCAACCACCAAATTGATGTTGTCCAGTACAGTGACCGTGCCCTCACCCGCAGGAAACTCTCGGTACAGGCCTTTAATCTCTAAAAGTGCCGTCATCATCACATCCCCATGGGTCGGCCGCCCCCACCCATGCGACTGCTGGCTTTGGCATTGTTCTTGTCGTTGACGGCGTTTTCAGTGGTCTGGCTGACAATCACTTGATCGCCCTCATTGAGCCCTGATTTCACTTCGGCGTTCACGTTGTTGTTCAAGCCAATCTCCACCCAATGCCTTGTGACCGCCTGATTTTTGCCCAGCACTTTGACGCTGTACTGACCTTGTTCATTTTGTTTGCCCAAAGCTGTCGATGGAATGCTCAAAGCCTGTTTGGCTTGATTGATCACGATGGACACCTGCGTGGTCATCGACACCCGCAACACACCGTCAGGATTCGGCACGTCCAACATGCCGTAGTAATAAATCGCCGAACTGCTGCTCGATGAGGTGCTGCTGTTGTCTGACAATGTGGTCGGACCTGGGTCTATCGAGCGCAGCGTCGCCTCATAGCGTTTGGTGCTGTCGCTTAAAATCGTGAAATACGCGGGCATGCCTGCTTTGACTTTCGTCACATCGCCCTCGGATATTTCAGAGCGGATGGTGACCTTGTCCAATTGCGCCAGCGTCAAAATCGTCGGCGTGGACTGATTGGCATTCACCGTCTGCCCCTCCTCGACCGCCAGCGACACAACCACCCCATCAATCGGCGCGAGTACTTTGGTATAACCCAGCGTGAGTTGTGCGTTGTCCACACTGACCGTCGACTGCGTGACCGCCGCCTTGGCCGCCGCCAACGCGGCTTTGGCAGAATCGAATTCAGCCTTCGCACTCGCACCCGCCGCATACATGGTTTGCTGGCGCGTGTACTCAAGCTGCGCCTTCTCAAGCGCCGCCTGATTGCTGGTCAACTGCGCACGCGCCGTCGCCAGCGTGTTTGTTTGCGTGCTCGCATCAATCACCGCCAACAACTCACCCTTCTTCACGCTTTGGCCCAACACCACATTCAAAGACTTGATCTGCCCCGACACCTGCGCACCGACCGCCACCTGCTTAAACGCATTGACCGTCCCCGTCGCCAACACCTCATCCTCCAAATCCATGCGCGTCACAGGAGACGTGATGTAATTCACAGGTGCCTTGCTTGGGAAAAAAATACTTTTCACAAACCAAACAAGCACCACAAGCAACAGCAATATCAACAATCGCTTCACCCATTGGTTGCGCCATAATTTTTTCAAAGCATTCATATTTTCATCCGTGGTTAATTGACACTCCCAACATTCTGCCACAGTAAATGTGACTCATTGTGGATGCAGTGATATTCGTTGCTCCTGCCCCGCAGCCGCGCACAACGCCATCCGCCACTATTTTTAACCCCCTAGGTGACACATCGACCAACCCCACTTGCAGAAAGCACAATGTATTAAGCCCGCTTCAAAAAGCGGGCTTTGGTATTTGGTGGTTTTTTGACATGCCCACATCACGTTGGCCGGTGTTTTATGGCTTTTGATAAACTGCATTCTGCTGCCGAACAACCGTGAGTTGAGAATGGCCGCGTCTACACACCGCCATGTCATTAAAGCGTATGAAATACGCCAGAAACACCATACTTATTTGTTCATCACAGCTTGCATCTTTTAGCGCGTGCTGCCTTGCGAATATCATCGCGACGACTGTCTATTTGGCCAAAACCAAACTTGCGCGTGCCCCGCTTCGTTGCCTCACGGTCAAAGTCTTGGATGTTTCTCCATTCGTCGCGCAATCCCTCGCAGGATAATTGTTCGGGGCTCTGCCCTCCCGTCACTCGACTAACCGAGGCACCAACCACTCGACTGACAGAGGCGCAACCCGCAAACGCCACCATCACACCAACACCCAAAACCACTTTAATTAAAATGTGCTTATGCATGACCCAGGCTTTCTAAATTTATATTAAACGGTTCAACCACGCCTCTTGAGGCAGATTGAAAAAAATCCCAGTCCGAAGACTGGGATTTTGCACACTTGGTGCCCGTTGCAGGACTTGAACCCACCACCCCCTGATTACAAGTTGCAACTTAAACAGGTAACTCGTTGATAAATAAGGGAAATTTGGTGTGGCCGAACGTAACCGCATTCCCTTATGAATCAGTATGTTAGCATATTTTTGCGCAACATAAAGAAACTGAGCGGTGTACCGTCAGTGTACCGCAATAAACGCATGTTATTGATAAGTAAAATGCTTGATATGTAGCGCTTTAAACGCCGAAAACCTTAAATACTGACGACGTGATTTGAGAATCTTAAGTGGGGTTTAATGTTTGGGTCAATCTATTTTGATGTGTGGTTTGGTGTTTCATTGACGGTTTGTTCAATTGCGTGGTTTTTTATGGTGGAGCGCCAGCGCGACGAGATTCGTTCAGCGTCACTGAGTGTTGGCTTTTTAAAATACTATTTTATAAAGTCAATCGACTCCATTGATTTTATCATCTTAACCTTGTCCATTCAAAGCTCAAAACCTCTTCTGTTACTGTGTCAAACAGCACACGATAAGTATTCTTATCAAAAATACCACTACCGTCATCAAGAAGCACCCAAGCCTGTTGATTTTGAGCGCCGTCCAACCAATAAAAAAATCCTTTATCAGGTTGTGAGTCACACGTAAGTTTTGGTATTGAGATGCAACTTCTTTCTGTCCCGTCAAAATTTAAAAAAATAATTTCTTTTGATAGCCAGTCCGGTATGGAGCCTGCAAAAATAAAATCTGCGTGTTCGTCAAAATAAACACCACCACTATGTTTATCTGATTTATAAATTTCTACGGTTTTACCATTGAAATCCCATTTTGATGCAACAATTTTTTTTGTTCCATCAAACACGGGTGAGTCTTTTGCTGTCCATATGGATTCGCCTTCACGCATAAAATAAAAATTACAAGGAGGATGCAATTTCATTTCCAACCTCACTTCGGCAACATTGTGGTAGCGGAGCCCACAACAAATTTTAGGTACTGCCCTCCTTGACCTTTGGGTATTTGCGCCTGTATCCCGCCACTACCAGTGAACGTGCCACCTAACAGCGTGTTGGATTGAGACCCAATTAGCCCTACATTTGCAGGCATAGGTTTTGTAACTTCTAAAGTAATGACATAAAGTTTTTCATTTGGCTTTTTAAACTCGTATGCTAAAGCCGTTACGTTTCGAGCTTCTGCGTCAGTTAATTTACCAACGTTATTAAAGGTTGCAAACTCTCCATATGCTGGAATATTTTGATTCTTAATTAAATTTAACTGTCCTTCATTCACAATCATCTGCATCTGCGTCCCCGCAGGAATTTCACCAGCCACTACCTTGGTGTTTGCAGGCCACGGTGGGCTGCCATTGTACGTCGCATTCAAAGCGTTAGCCTCTTTAACCGTCGCAGCATTCAAGTTTTTACCAAACACCGCCTGCGAGACACTCAAAGCTGGGGCTTCGTTAAGCGCACTCGATGAAAGAGTTTTGGCTGTGTTGCCCACCGCCCCCTCAACCCCATTCACCGTCCCAGAAACCGTCTGTCCCCCGAACCCCGTACCATCAGCCGCGCCACTTGTCACGCCTTTAAAACGAACTGCTCCTAAAAACAAAGTCCCGACATCAACCGCTTTTTGACCGTTTTCAGCGTTTTCTCGTTGAACGGCGTTATTGTAATCGACCCAATTATTGACCCTCAAGCCATTTTCTGTTTGTGCAATCGCTGCACCAGCATCGGTGATTCCATTCGCGAATGTGGGTGGATAATTAGCAATACCATAGATTATACCTTTACCGCCTTCTTTGAAGCTAAAGAGGTTTGGATTTTCATCGAATCTTTTTTGCTCTTCGGGGCTTAGAGTAACGGCCTGTCCTGTTTCAATCAACCATGCCTCACGTTGTTGCATCTCAATTAAGCTACTGCGTTCGGTTTGCTGAGCAATGGTCAAATCCTGCGGGTTGCTATCAATTAGAAATTGATTGTATTTTTGGGCAGATTCCTTGGCACTGGGTATCTCTTTCAGAATCTTCGCTCGCTCATCCCCGGAAGCCAAAGCCGCAGCGGTTGCTTTTTTGCCATCACCTGTACCAAATATCCTTAAAAGCATTTGGGCAACAGGGTCGGTTGCGCCGACACGAACCTCATCGGCTGCATTTTGGTGTGAAACACTGCTGTATGCGGTTGAGTTGTTCTTAAAATCACTGTCGTTTAAGTAAACTTCGGTCAATCCGAATGATGCGCGGGCTTTGTTTAACTCTGTGTTGCAGCCTGAACGGCTGCCTGTTGCTGTGCTACACGCTTTAATCAGTCGGTCTGAGTTGATCAAGTCTCGTCGTTTAAGCCAACTGTTCAGCTTTTCTGAACATGCGCTGGTTGCGCCAGATGGGCAATTATTCATCTCCGTCCAGTAATGACTCCATTCACTTGCGGTCAAATAATTATTATCCACCTCCACCTTACTGGCCAACTGTGCCGCCCCCGCATCGCCACCAACCGCTGAGGTGACACCACCGACGATGGTGCCGATGA
>CALMCK010000202.1 GCA_937862845.1 uncultured Burkholderiaceae bacterium
AACCAATGGGCATGCCCAATGTGGTTACGCCACTACCCAATTTTTGAAACATTAATGGTTTATCAAATGAATTAAGCAGGGTATATCCGTAATACACAATCATCATCAAAGCTGTGAGCCACCAGCCAAACGATGAGCGAGTCTTGACCAGTTTTTGATAGCTGGCATTTGACTCAATTTTTTTTACAAGATCATCTTTCATCTTTTTGTCTCCTTTTTTTGGATTGGGAACTGCACGTTTTATACGGGTGTTTTTAGAGCAGCTGATTTGATTGATTTGAGTGATTTGCGTGATTTGAGTCAAACACACAATTCATCCATGACAATCCATCTAAAAAAAATATAAGTACACAACGTAAAAATAGTTTACTATCATTTATAAGACATAACAATCTGTTTTTTAAAAAAACACCAAAAAACAACGAAATTGTTTTTTGGTAGAATTGAATTGTTTTAGTTTACTTAAACAAACTGCAATGCTAAACCGTACTGCTGCTAAATTTTGAACTCTACAGCTGCTTAAACGTCACAAAATAATTAGACATTACCACCTCCTGTTGTGCGATTCGGTAAGGTTTAAAAACAAAACATCCGCTGAAGATTTCTCAATGTGCGTCAAAGTTCAGTACCCATGTGTTACCAGTGTTTTTAAAATTAAAAATTTATTAATGTTTTAAACCTCAGGAGATGACAATGAATGATTCAACAACAGGAACCAGCCCTCAAGAAAACCAACTGGTCAATCCCCCCGCTGCTCTCGCAGCCAATTCCGCGATACCCAACATGGCAGCGTATCACGCGCTGTGTGATGAAGCGAGTCGAGATGAGCTCGGTTTCTGGGCGCGCTTGGCCCGTGAAAATCTGGTGTGGAAAACACCATTCACTCAAGTGCTCGACGAATGGAACGCCCCGTTTTATCGCTGGTTTACCGACGGCCGTCTGAACGCTTCTTTTAACTGTATTGACCGCCACATCAATGCGGGCAATGGTGCAAAAGTAGCCATACGCTTTGAAGCAGACAATGGCGATGTGACTTTGGTGACCTACCAAACCTTATTGCAAAAAGTCTGCCGCATGGCCAATGCCCTACGCAATTTAGGCGTACGCAGAGGCGATCGTGTGATGATTTATCTGCCCATGTCGATCGAAGGCGTGGTCGCGATGCAAGCCTGTGCACGGATTGGCGCGATTCACAGCGTGGTGTTTGGCGGATTTTCGGCCAAATCTCTGAATGAGCGCATCATTGACACGCAAGCCTCAGTGGTCATCACTGCTGATGAGCAGGCACGCGGCGGTAAAAATTTAGCCCTCAAATCAGTCGTCGACGAGGCGATTAACATGGGTGGCTGTGAATCCATTCGCCACGTCATCGTCAACAGCCGCTCTGGCGCAAAAGTGCCCATGCAAGAGCCGCGCGACGTGGCGATGGAGGCATTGCTTGAGCGCCAAGCCGACACATGCGAGCCAGAATGGGTTGATGCCGAACACCCATTGTTTATTCTCTACACCTCTGGCTCTACAGGCACTCCAAAAGGCGTCGTGCACAGCACGGGCGGCTATCTGATGTGGGCAACACAATCGATGCGCTGGACTTTTGATTTACAGCCAGACGACGTGTTTTGGTGTACGGCAGACATTGGTTGGATTACTGGCCACACCTACGTGGCTTATGGTCCATTGTCTTGTGGGGCGACACAGATTATTTTTGAAGGCATTCCGACTTATCCTGATGCCTCACGTTTTTGGAAAATGATTGAGTCGCACCGTTGCACGATTTTTTACACCGCGCCGACGGCGATTCGTTCATTGATTAAATCATCTGACATGAACGAAGAATTGCATCCAAAAAAATTCGACCTATCCAGCCTGCGCATCCTCGGCTCGGTCGGCGAGCCAATTAACCCGAACGCATGGTTGTGGTATCACAAAGAAGTCGGCGGCGAGCGTTGCCCAATCGTCGATACTTTTTGGCAAACCGAAACAGGCGGCCAAATGATCAGCAATATGCCTGCGGCCACGCCTATGTTGCCTGGTTCTTGCACCTTGCCATTACCGGGCATCACTGCCGCGATTGTTGATGAATCAGGCGAGCCTGTTGAACACGGACAAGGCGGCCTGCTGGTGATTAAACGTCCATGGCCATCGATGTTGCGTGGCATTTGGGGCAATGCGGGTCGCTACATCGGCGCGTATTACCCTGAAGAATTGGGTGGTAAAACCTATTTGGCAGGCGATGGTGCCATGCGTTACAGCGACACGGGTTACTTCCAAATCATGGGACGCATTGACGACATCCTCAACGTTTCTGGTCACCGACTCGGCACCATGGAAATCGAATCGGCACTGGTTTCTCATGACTTGGTCGCCGAAGCAGCCGTGGTCGGTCGTCCCGATGATTTAACAGGGGAAGCGGTCTGCGCATTCGTCGTGCTCAAACGCGAACTGCCCGTCGGTGAAGAAGCCTTGAAAATCGCTCAAGAACTGCGTAATTGGGTGGGTCGTGAAATTGGCCCAATCGCCAAACCAAAAGATATTCGCTTCGGTGACAACTTGCCTAAAACTCGCTCTGGCAAAATCATGCGCCGTTTACTGAGATCTCTGGCCAAAGGTGAGGAAATCACTCAAGACATCAGCACTTTGGAAAACCCTGCAATTTTGGATCAGTTAAAACAAGCGCTTTAATTTTTTCTGAACACCATTAAAGTGCAGCAAAAAAAAATCGCCTCAGCTTCAACTGAGGCGATTTTTTATGGATGGACAAAATGCATTCATCACTCCAAAACTAACTCATCACACTGCCGCCATCGACATTGAGTGTTTGTGCCGTGATATAAGATGCGTCATCTGAAGCCAAAAACACGGCAGCCCCAGCAATATCTTCTGGTGAACCCATATAACCGAGCGGAACAGCAAGGCCGACTTGGCGTTTTTTCTCACCGAGTGGGAGATTCTCTGCTGCTGCAAACAGCGAGTCCACGCGTGACCACATTGGTGTATCAATGACACCTGGTGCGATGCCATTGACGCGGATATGATGCGGTGCCATGGCGAGCGCGGCCGATTGTGTGTAGCTATAAACAGCGGCTTTGGTGGCACAATAATGAGCAACCAGCGCCTCACCGCGCCGACCTGCTTGCGAACACATATTGATGACAGCGCCTTTGGTTTTATTTTTGACCATACTGGCCAACACCGTTTGCATCATGAAAAATAAGCCTTTGACATTGACGTTGAACAGTTTATCGTAGCTCGCCTCATCCGCTTCGAGCAAAGGCGCGAGGTCAAACACCGCAGCGTTGTTAAATAAAATATCGACGTTACCAAATTGTGTTTGAGCTTGCTCAATGACGGCGGGTATCTCGGCAACTTGTGTCACATCGGCGCGACGGTATGCGATCGATTTAGGGTGAAGGTCCATCAAGTTTTGCAATTCGATGGGTGCACACTCATTGACGTCAAGTATGGTGCAAACCGCACCTTCACGCACATAGGCTTTTGCCACAGCAAGCCCGATGCCACCCGCTGCACCTGTGAGAATGGCGTGTTTATTATGGAGTTTCATGATATTCCTTCTGAGAACATAAAGCTTAAATTAAAGTACGAAGTGCAACAAAAAAATCGGTAAGAGAAGTC
>CALMCK010000203.1 GCA_937862845.1 uncultured Burkholderiaceae bacterium
TTTGCGCATTTGCAATTACTTGCGCAACTTCCGACACGACGGCTTTTTTACCTTCAAGATTTAATGCCATGTTAAAGCTCCTACTTCATTTATAAAGTCGCGCATCATTTAATAGACGCACAACACCCAACGACTGATCCGTCATGGTTCGCTTTATAAAGATAAAACAAAATCATTTTCGGGGTCGCATTCTGCGTTGGTTCTTTTTTGAGGCGTTGAAAAATAAATTTTTAAACTCGCCAAAAAATCATTAAGTGCAACACGCCAACGGTCTTTGAAAGCCCGCTGCCTATTATTTATAATAAGCAGCGACCCAAAGCTCTCTTTACCTCACCCGCTTGCGCCAGCGAGGTTCAATACTTCAACTCAAGCAATTAGCCTGCAATCGTACCGTTGTCAACACGGATACCGATACCCATGGTTGATGACAGGGCAACTTTACGGATGTAAACGCCTTTGCTGGTGGCTGGCTTGAGTTTAATCAAAGCTTCAACCAATGCGGCCAAGTTTGATTTCAAGTCAGCGACTTCAAATGTTGCACGGCCCAAAGTTGCATGAATAATGCCGCCTTTGTTCTCACGGAATTGCACTTTACCTTTTTTTGCGTTTTTAACAGCCGTTTCAACGTCTGGTGTCACAGTACCGACTTTTGGATTTGGCATCAAACCACGTGGGCCCAATACTTGACCCAGCGTACCAACAATGCGCATTGCGTCTGGCGTGGCGATGACCACGTCAAAGTCCATCACGCCTGCTTTGACTTGTTCCGCCAAGTCTTCCATGCCGACGATGTCAGCACCAGCGGCTTTGGCCAATTCGGCTTTTTCACCTTGGGCGAACACGGCAACGCGAACTGTTTTACCAGTACCTGCTGGCAAAACCACGGCGCCACGAACAGTTTGGTCAGATTTTTTTGGATCAACACCGAGTTGAATCGCCACGTCCACAGACTCTGTGAATTTCGCAGTGGCTGTTTCTTTAATCAATGCCAATGCTTCATCGGCCGCATATACTTTATTGCGGTCAATTTTGGCTTCCAATGTTTTTTGTTTTTTAGTTAACTTTGCCATGATTACAGACCCTCCACCGTGATGCCCATGCTGCGCGCGCTACCAGCGATGGTGCGCACAGCCGCGTCCAAATCTGCTGCCGTGAGGTCAGATGATTTGGTTTTTGCAATTTCTTCCGCTTGTTCGCGAGTGATAGTCGCCACTTTGTCCGAATGTGGACGCGCTGAACCTTTGGTGATTTTTGCAGCTTTTTTGAGCAACACCGAAGCAGGTGTTGTTTTCATGACGAACGTGAAGCTCTTGTCGGCGAACGCAGTGATGACCACTGGCACTGGCAAACCTGGCTCGATGCCTTGGGTTGCCGCGTTAAACGCTTTACAGAATTCCATGATATTCAAACCACGTTGACCCAATGCTGGACCGACGGGAGGAGACGGGTTTGCTTTGCCCGCTGGGATTTGCAGCTTAATAAAGCCGATAATCTTCTTTGCCATAATTAACCTCTATGTGAGTGGTAGCGCCATGTCAAACATCGATACTCGATGATTTACTGCGGCTCCTCGTGTCGTTCATTCGAAAAAGGGTTTCATTTTCAATCCGCCCAACAGGCCGAACGACTTCGCCTGTGTTTTGTATTGTCGCTTAAATCGTTTGTTTCTCGACTTGGTCAAAGCCCAGCTCAACAGGTGTTGCACGACCGAAAATCGTCACTGACACGCGCATTTTATTGCGCTCGTAGTTGACCTCTTCGACAATGCCGTTGAAATCCGCAAATGGACCTTCGGTCACACGAACTTCCTCACCAACTTCATACTGAACTTTGGGACGTGGGCGCTCGCCGCTCATGTGCGCCAAGAC
Source organism: uncultured Burkholderiaceae bacterium (assembly GCA_937862845.1). Lineage (GTDB taxonomy): Bacteria > Pseudomonadota > Gammaproteobacteria > Burkholderiales > Burkholderiaceae > Hydromonas. The sequence goes on from CALMCK010000203.1 coordinate 1,869, forward strand.
TTTATCCACATCCGCTTGCGGAATCGCGTGCGGCTTGTTGCCGACACCGCCCACAAAACCAGAAACTTTTGGCGTGCTTTTAACCAAATGCCATGACTCATCTGTCATCGCCATTTCAATCGGCACATATCCCGGATAGAGACGACGCTCCACCACCACTCGTTTGCCATTGCGCATTTCGACCACTTCTTCTGAAGGGACGAGAATGCGGCCAAACAAGTCAGGCATTTCAGAACGCGCAATGCGCTCGATGAGCGCGCGTTCCACATTTTTTTCCATGCTCGAATAGGCTTGGATGAAATACCAACGTTTTTCCATGTCTTTTCCTATTTCGACACAAGCGTGCGTAAAAGTGCACTAATGGCTGTGTCGACACCCCAAACAAACAAGGCAACAACCAACACAAAGGCAAACACCACGCCTGTCATTTGCAAAACTTCTTTACGCGTGGGCCAAACGACCTTGCGCGCTTCGCGAACCGCATCCTTGGCGAATGCCACAAAGCCTCGACCAGATGGCGAGAAGAAAAATGCCGCGAGCGCCAACACAAATCCGCCTGCCAATATCAGAGGCTTGACGTATGAAGGCAAAACAGCGCCAGCTATCTGTGGCGCAAAAAAATAGGCCAAAAATGCGGCCGCTAAAATAACAACCGATGCCCAAATCCCCCAGCTGGAAGATTTAACATCTTGAATTCCTTGAGCTTGAGACATGTCTCTTTCTCTCATTGTGTGATGTGTGTCCTTCAATGTGGCAGGGGCGGAGGGTTTCGAACCCCCAACCTACGGTTTTGGAGACCGTCACTCTACCAATTGAGCTACGCCCCTACACCGAAAAACAACACTTATACGACGCCTTGAACAGCGCCTAAAACAGAAGCGGGATTCTATCACACTTTATAGAATCCCGCAAAAGAGTTTTTACAAACCCTCAATCGAGCCAAACACTAATTAGGCGTGGATTTTTGCCACAACACCCGCGCCGACGGTACGACCGCCTTCACGAATAGCGAAGCGCAAGCCTTCTTCCATAG
>CALMCK010000204.1 GCA_937862845.1 uncultured Burkholderiaceae bacterium
TTCTGCGCCATGACGTTGAGTCAACCATTTTTGAGTCAAATACCCCAATAACAATGGCACGAAGACAATCATCACAATTTGTACAAACACATCAAACAAAGGCACTTCGATCACTGCACCCAAAAGGCCAGATAAGTACAAAGGCGTGAGTAAAGAGCCAAGGATTAAGCCGTCCACTGTCATTTTGACTGCCGCAGGTACATTACCCTTGGCAAAACCCGTCCATGAAATCGTCATCCCTGAAGTCGGGAGCAGACAGACCAACAAGAGACCCAAACGCATCAACGGCTGATCGCTAAAAAACAACGAGCCCATGGCATAACCCAACGCCGGTACCAAGATAAAATTCATCAAGATCGCAACCCATTGAACGCGTGCGCCACTTTTTTTAAACAGCTCTTTCATATTCATTGCGACCATCATCGGGTAAACCATGAGGAATGTGAGCGGTAGAATGAAAAACTTTAAAAAGCCTGACTGAACATAATATCCAAACCCCAAGCCGATCAGCATAGACAGCGGAATACTCCACGTTAAGTTTTTTTGTAACCATATGATGGCACGCCACATAAGAATCCTTTGTTATTTGTAATCTAAATCAAGTGTTGCGCAAACCCAAAGCCCATGATTGCATTGCATCATTGGCAGGTTTCATTGGCGCATCCATAAATGTAATCGAAAACCTATCGGTAAACTCGGTGATGCCGATTGATCGTGGACGCACCGCCATCACATGTGCATTCGGCAACGCATGGCCAAAACAAAAAATCACATTAAATGCATTTAAAATGTTCTCTGCTATCTCACCGCCGATTGCTTTTGTATGGGCGAAATGATTGAAAGTTGCAATATAAACCGCTTTGTCGGCCGCATGAATATGTGCCTCAAAGTAGGCCACGACAGCAGCGGTGTCAAGGCAAGTGGTTTCAGATTTCATCACCAAAACTTCGCTGATGGGGTATTTTTCTTGAAAATGATGCTGTTTCATATACGTCCTTTATTTATTGATATAGAGTTAAAAACTAAAAAACACGCCCGAATTAGTACACCATCCCCATGTCCTGATTCAATGCTATGAAGCGTTAGTAAAATACAAAGATGTTTGTTTTATGGTGCAGCTGGCTTGGATAAAACCAACATCTGCGCAAACTGTTCTGGTGTCAATACTTCACGCCAGTGATCTGCGCAGTTTGAACGCGCTTGAATCAGTTTCTCTTCTGTTTGTCCAATTTTTTTTGCAAGCTGTTTGCGCTTGGCAACATCATCGCCGTTGGCAATCATCACACGCATTTGTGCCCGCAGTTCAACGGCTTTGTCTTCTAAAGCCATGCGTTGAGGAGGAGACGTGGCCAGCCATTCTTTAAGTTGCTGACGCTGGGTTTCGTTGAGATTTAAAGCGTCAGCATGCTTGTTCACCACAATTGTATAAGTCACGATGGGTTTAGAGAGCTCATTTATATCGCGATCGGCCGCATGGGATGACAGCGTCACAGGCAGTAAAAAAGCCGACAAGAACATAGTTTTTTTCATAAAATTCTCCTTTGAGAGTGGCATTCATTAAATTGCAGCATCAGCGCGAGGCTTAACGGTTATTGACCCGCCGTGTCGAATATCCATACACCACCTGTTTGGTAGGTTTGAGCGAGTTGAGATATTTTTTGCAGGCAGGTGTGTGGGCTGGCATGCGTATGTATGGGTGGTTTGGCGTCGCCTTCTTGTGCGTCGGGCAGGGTGCGCATCCACTCGGCCAGTGCGTAAATAGAAGGCATGCACTCGTGCGCGAGCTCTTTTGACAGGCCGCACTCATACCAAGCCTGCATAAAACATGCCACCCATTGGTCACGCTCTGTTGTCCCAATCTTGAATGAGGAGTGGCGCGAACGCAATCGTGGATGCCCATGTGCTTCTTGATATAACTGAGGGCCGCCTGTCCAGCCACTCAAGAATTGATACAAGCGGTGACTTGCTTCTTGTACCGTGCTTCCATGCACCGTGCGTAGTTTATGATATTTCGGTTCTAACTCCATTAAGTCATAAAATCGAGTCACCAAATCATGAATTTTTTCTGCGGCACCTATGCGCTCATACAACGTTTTTACTGCGTTTGTCATTGCAAATCTTTCAATGTTTTGGGTGGTTCAATAATCTCAAGTCTTGTTGTAAAACAGCAGCGCTCATCCGTTGCAAGAGTGTTTCAAAAATTCTCAATAACTAAAAGCAGATAAGTGTGGCTTATACGGTCTCTATACGAATGGGTTAAGCAAACTTTGCGAGCAGCTCGGCGGCTTGTTCTGCGGGGATTTGTTCTTGTTCTATCATGCAGGCGACCATAATGAAAAATGATTTGTCGAGCGCTTTGCGGGCGGCGGCGAGTTGCTGGGCGATTTTTTCGCAGTCGGCTTCGTCCTGTATCAGGCGCTGTACACCACGCAACTGTCCTTCAACCCGAGCGAGTCGGTCGGTGAGGGCTTTTTTCTTATCGGGCTGGCTGAGCTTTGACATGGGTGCCTTTAACTTAATGTGGGTGTTTAAGTGTTTCTTGATGTTGAAATAGCACTTGTGTTAATATACCCCATGGGGTATGATGCGTCAATTGTTTTTTATGATAATTTTGACGGACGTGTTTGTTGCCGTATTTTTAAGGAGAAGAAAAATGTTTACATTGCCTTTGTTGGGTGGGGCGTTGATTGGTTTGGCAAGCGCTATATTTCTAGCTGCGCTGGGTCGAGTGGCGGGCATCAGTGGTGTGCTCTCGGGCATATTTTCAGAGTCGTCAGGTCGTGGTTGGCGCGTGGCTTTTGTGCTGGGCATCGTTTTAGGTGGTGTTTGGGCAGGACGATTTTTTGATGTCAATATCGCGGCGAATCAAGTGTCGTTGCTGTGGTTGGCCATCGCGGGTGGTTTGGTTGGCTTCGGCACGGTGATGGGCTCTGGCTGCACCAGCGGTCACGGTGTCTGTGGTTTGGCGCGTGGTTCGATGCGCTCGTTGGTGGCGGTGGTGGTGTTCATCGGTTCAGGTATATTGACAGTCACAGCGATGGGGGTGTTCAAATGAAACGTTCTTCTTTATGGTTGATGTGGTTGGTGTCTTTCGCGGCGGGTGTGTTGTTTGCCGTTGGCCTGACTGTTTCTGGTATGACCAATCCTGATAAGGTGCGGGGGTTTTTAAATCTGGCGGGTTTGTTTGATCAGGCGCGATTCGGCCCATGGCTGCCAGATCTGACGTTTGTGATGCTTGGTGCTGTGATTGTCGCGAGTGTGGCGTATTTTGTATTGCCGCGTCATCTGAGCCGTCCTTGGTTTGCTGCGACGTTTGCGATTCCCACGCGTGTGGACATCGATAAGCGATTGGTGGGTGGTGCGGTGCTGTTCGGCGTGGGTTGGGGGATTTCGGGTTATTGCCCAGGCCCTGCGTTGGCGTCTATTTTAAGTGGTGGTGTGGCGGTGGGGGTGTTTTTCATCGCGATGCTCGCGGGTATGTTTTTAGCCAAAAAGGTTTGGCGATAATATGGATTTTAAAGAACTCATACATTGGCTTGAGGAGCAGCGCGGTCAGCCGGGTGGTAACATCACTGTGGTGCAGACATTGCGCAATGCCATCATGGCAGCGAGTGTGCTGGCGTCGGCGGCATTGGTGGCGTTGATGGGGGTATTGGCCACCAGCAGTCTGCACCCGCGACTGACGGTGGCGTCGGCCACTGGGATGTTGGTGTTGAGTTGTTTTTTCTCTTTGCGCACCATTTGGATGCTGGCACTGTTGAGTTTTCAACTGCAACAACTCGACCGCACGGCGCAATACGTGGGTAAAAAACTGGGTCATGCGTTGCTGTTTATTCGCGTCTCGGCTGTGTTTTTGTTTCTTGCATTGAGCGCAGCGGCTTACGGACTCTTTATGTAACACCGTGTTGGGCAACATCGATGGCAGGGCAAACAATGGCACAGCAATGTGCCATTTTTATTTATGGCTTTACAGGTTATGCAAAACCCACTATAATTTCACACGGGCTGGTGGCGAAAACCAGCGTTTAGGAAGTGCGCAAAAAGTAGGTTTTTACTTTTTCCGAATGTCCTTTAAAGTCTATTCATCAAAAAAACAGGAGACACAATGAAAGCAGAAACGCTGGCGATTCACGCAGGCTATAGCCCCGAGCCAACCACCAAAGCCGTGGCGGTGCCGATTTATCAAACCACCAATTACTCATTTGACGACACGCAGCATGGTGCGGATTTGTTTGATTTAAAGGTGGCGGGCAACATCTACACGCGCATCATGAACCCGACCACTGCGGTGCTAGAGCAGCGGGTTGCCGAGCTCGAAGGCGGCATCGGTGGATTGGTGGTGGCCTCGGGTATGTCTGCGATTACCTATGCGATTCAAACGGTGGCGGAAGCGGGCGACAACATCATTTCAGTGTCAACGCTTTACGGCGGGACGTACAATTTATTTGCCCATACTTTGCCCAAACAAGGCATCGAAGTTCGGTTTTTTGACCACAACGACCCGGCCTCGCTCGAAAAACTCATCGACGCCAAAACCAAACTGGTGTTCGCAGAAACCATCGGCAACCCGCTGGGCAATGTGATTGATTTGCAAGCCATCAGTGACATCGCCCACCGCAACGGCGTGCCTGTGGTGGTGGACAACACCGTTGCGACGCCGATTTTGTGCCGCCCATTCGAGCATGGCGCCGACATCGTGGTTCACTCATTGACCAAATACATTGGCGGTCATGGCAACTCGATTGGCGGCATCATCGTGGACAGCGGCAAATTCCCATGGGGCGATCACAAAGAACGTTTCCCAAGCCTCAATACGCCCGACCCAAGCTACCACGGCGTGAACTATGTCGAAGTGCTTGGCGCCGCAGCATACATCGCGCGTGCACGCGTCGTGCCATTGCGCAATACGGGTGCGGCGATTAGTCCATTCAATGCGTTTTTGATTTTGCAAGGCTTGGAAACATTGCCACTGCGCATTGAGCGCCACAGCGAAAACGCCCTCAAAGTGGCGCAATATCTCAAACAACACCCCAAAGTCAAATGGGTTAATTACGCTGGTTTGAGTGACCATCCGCAACACGCACTGGTGCAAAAATACTTGAGCGGCCAAGCCTC
>CALMCK010000205.1 GCA_937862845.1 uncultured Burkholderiaceae bacterium
TTGCCGTGGTGATTTTGACGGGGCTGTTCATGATACAAAAGCGCGGCACGGCGACCATCGGTGTTTTTTTTGGGCCGATTATGTTGCTGTGGTTCGGCGTGCTCGGAGTGATGGGCGTGTCTCACATTGTGTCCAATCCGCATGTTTTATTGGCGTTGAATCCCTATCATGCACTGCATTTTGCGTTGAACAATGGCGCGGCAGGTTTTCTGGTGTTCGGCTCTGTGTTGCTGGTATTGACCGGCGGTGAAGCACTGTATGCGGACATGGGGCATTTTGGCCGCAAACCGATTGTGTATGCGTGGTATGGCGTGGTGTTGCCTGGCTTGATGCTCAACTACTTCGGTCAAGGCGCCATGATGCTTGCCGATTCAAGCACCGCGAGCAATCCGTTTTTTATGATGGCACCTTCTTGGGCGGTGGTGCCGCTGGTGTTTTTGGCGGGATTGGCTACGATTATCGCTTCGCAAGCCGTGATTTCGGGTGCGTTTTCGCTCACCAGTGCCGCCATTAAACTCGGCTACTGCCCGCGCCTGCGCATCGTTCACACGAGTGAAAAAGAAAAAGGTCAGATTTACCTGCCGTTTATCAATTGGTTGCTGTGGGGTTTGGTCATGCTTTTGATCATCAGCTTCAAAACATCGAGCAATTTGGCTTCCGCCTACGGCTTTGCCGTCGTCACGACCATGGTGATTGACGACATACTGCTGCTCGTCGTGATGCTCACCGTGTGGAAATGGAACAAGACGTTGTCGATTGCGATTTTTGTGATTTTGTTTGTGGTCAGCATGACTTTCTTCTCAGCGACCGCGGTTAAATTCACTCACGGTGGTTATTTCCCAGCCATTATTGGCTTGGTGATTTTCACTTTACTGATGACTTGGAAGCGTGGCAAAGAGCTGGTGCGTGCGCGCACTGAAGGCGTGAATCTACCGCTTGTGCCATTCATCGAAAGCCTGCTGGCTTATCCGCCGACACGCGTCGAAGGCACAGCGATGTTCATGCATTCAGACTTGAGCAATGTGCCGAACTCGCTGCTGCACAACCTCAAACACAACCGAATTTTGCATGAGCGCATTGTGTTTCTCAGTGTTCGCATCGAGGACATTCCTTTTGTTCTTGAAACTGAGAAATCCAAAATCCAAACCATCGGCGACTCTGCTTTTGTTGTCAACATGCACTATGGTTTTAAAGAAGAGCCGAGCATGGCACACATCATGGCACTGTGCGCCAAACAAGGTTTGGAGATGGAGATGATGGACACCTCGTTCTTCCTCAATCGTGAAACCGTCATCCCAAGTAAACTAAAAGGCATGGCACTCTGGCGCGAGCGCATGTTTGCCCTCATGATGCGCAACTCCGTACGCGCCACCGACTACTTTAAAATTCCACCGAATCGCGTGGTGGAAATGGGCACGCAGGTGGAGATTTAACCACGTGATTTGACACAGTACATGCAGTACACCATTGATATGATGCACAGAACATCGATGAGCTGTCGCTGTGCCACTGAAAGAACTTACAATTGACCACATCATCAACACTCGCTTTCATCGCCTTGTGTATTGGCGGCACTTTTAGTCTTGTCGCAGGTGTATTGCACTTTGCGTGTATTTTTATCGGTGCCCCTGCTTTTCGTTTTTTAGGCGCGGGTGAGGATTTGGCCAAGGCTGCTGAACGAGGGCTGCTCTTTCCATCATTTGTGGCGTTTGGCATCGGTTCTGTTCTGGTTGTTTGGTCGGCTTATGCCTTTTCTGCCATTGGCTTTGGGCCATCTCTTCCCCTGACCCGATACGCGCTTGTCGCCATATCGTTTGTGTATCTGGCGCGTGCGTTTGCTTTTCCTTTGCTTCGGCCTGCTTTTCCTGAGAACTCATTAACGTTTTGGTGGGTCACATCGGTTCTTTGCTTGGTTGGTGGTTTGTCTTACTTGAGTGGGCTGATTGGCTTGTGGCGTCATTTGTAGGCGCACCACGATTGATTTCACTCGCATTTTGCTAGACTGGCGCATGCTGTAAAACGAGCGCACAATCTACTCGTATTGCCCATCAAATTCAAAGGACGCTCAATGCTCGCCACGCCCAACCATCAAGAAATCGACCACCGAACCATCAAACTCATTGTCGGCATCAACGCCTTAAGCCTTGCACCGCTGACAAGTCTACTGGCTGCAACGCCATTGACATCCATCAGTGCTTCTTTTCATGAAGGTGGCTGGTCACAAAGTATTTTCATTGGTTTTCTGTTTGCTATCTCGGCATTTTTACTCGCATACAACGGTTTGTCACGCATTGAAATGGTGTTAAGCAAAGTGGCCGCTGTGGCGGCATTGGGCGTGGCGCTTTTTCCTTGCCGATGCGACAGCCACACGGAACTTGTACGCTATGTGCACAGTGTGTCTGCCTTGGTCATGTTTCTTGTGCTGACTTATTTTTGCTTTGCTTTTTTTAAGCGAGCCAAAGCCAAAGGTTACGCTCAGGCGAAAACCCGTGCCATGATGTATGCGCTGTGTGGTGTCATCATCGTGTTGTCAGTTGCTGTTTTGGTGCTTGACCAACTCTTGGGTGGTGTGGTGCGTGCGGCGGTTCCTCGGTTGGTTTTTTATGGTGAAGCCGCTGGTTTGACTGCGTTCGGGGTGTCGTGGTTGACGGCGAGTCGTGTGTTGCCTGTCTTGACTCGGCCAGATGAGCGATTTTCTCCGTTGCGTGACACGAATCCTGTGTGACAGTCGAAAGGTTTGTTATGAAAGCAATTGTTGTGGGTTATGGTTTGGCGGGCATGGTGTTTCACGCTCCATTGTTAAAGGCGGCGGGCATTGAGGTGGCGGCGGTGGTGGTGCGCGATGCTGAGCGGCGTGCACTGGCTGCACGCGATGCGCCCGATGCGCTGCTGTGTGATGATTTAAATGAGGCTTTGAGCCGTGTGCAGGCGACGCTGGTGGTGATTGCGAGTCCGACAGCGACCCACGCACCTTTGGCGCTGACGGCTTTGGCGGCAGGCTGTCATGTGGTGGTGGATAAGCCTGTGGCGTTGACGGCGGTGGAGTTTTCGACGGTGATGGCGGCGGCGGATGAGGCGATGCGCTGGGTGATTCCTTTTCAAAATCGCCGTTGGGATGCGGATTTTTTAAGTTTAAAACAACTCATTGATGCAGATGAATTGGGTGATGTGATGCGCTATGAGGCGCGTTTTGACCGCTATAATCCTGTGGTGAAAGACCGTTGGCGTGAGCATGCGGTGGCGGGCGCGGGGATGCTGTATGATTTGGCGCCGCATTTGGTGGATCAGGCGGTGCAGTTGTTTGGTCGGCCTGATTGGGTGTTTTGTGCGTTGCTCAAACAACGGGCGGGCGCACTCACCAACGATGGCTTTGAGCTGATGATGGGCTCGGACGATGCGGCTTATCCGCATGTGGCTTTGGGTGTGTCGATGTTTGCGGCGGCGGGTGATGTGCCCTCGGGTGCGCCGCGCTTTAAGGTGTATGGGCAGCGAGCGAGTTGGCTTAAAGGTGGTTTTGATCCGCAGGAGGCTTTGCTGCGTCAGGGGAGGATTCCGCAGGCGATGGACTGGGTGCGTGAGGATGAGGCGGCGCGCGGGCGCTTGATTGATGGTGCGACGCAGGCGGTGCGTTTGACGGATGCGGGTGTGGGGTGTTGGCCGTATTTTTATGCGCAGGTCAAGCGGGCGATTGAGTGTGATGAGCCGGTGCCTGTGTTTGCTTCTGAAGCATTGTTGACGTGTGAAATCATTGATGCCGCGTTACTGAGTGCTGAGCGTGGGGCGCGCGTGCGTTTGTGATTTTGTGGGTACACGGTTTGTGTGCATATCAAGCGGATGTTGTCCGCTTGTTTTTTAATTATTTAAACAAACACTTGAATATATGTTCAAGTGTTGTATAATTCGCTTTGCTTGCAGTTGAGTGCACCATAACCTTTAAAACGAAAGTCGCCATGCCCACCCACAACCCAGATCACGTGATTGAACTCGCTGATTTATTTAATCTACTCGGTGACCAAACCCGTTTGCACATCGTATTGACCTGCCTGAACGAACCCATCACGGTCACGGACATTGCCAAAAAACTCCATCTGAGCACCTCGCTCATCAGCCATCATTTGCGCTTGCTGCGTGCGGCGCGGGTGGTGAGCGGTGAGCGTTCGGGCAAACAAATATTTTGCAGCGTGAACGACCACCACATCCGCACAATGTTGATTAACATGCTTGAGCACATCGCCGAGCCCGTTGAGCATTCGGAGCCACACGATGACTAAATCGATGACAGACGTGACGACAACGAGCCATCCATCCGTCCATTTGGGTGGCTTTGCCGAGCATGGCGAGGGCGATGCGAACCACACGCATCAACACAATTATTCGCAGTCACATTATTTGGGTTTTGCATTGTTGTTGACAGGCAGTTTCGCGTTGGTGGAGTTTTTTGCGGGATTGCACGCCAATTCACTCGCACTGATTTCAGATGCGGGGCACATGTTGACTGACACTGCCGCACTTGGTTTGGCTTACTTCGCACAAAAAATGGCCTCGCGAGCAGCATCGGCCAAGCTGTCCTTCGGCTACACGCGGGTGGAAGTCGTGGCGGCGTTCGTCAATGGCTTGACGATGGCTGCCATCATACTGTGGATTATGGGCAATGCGATTTGGCGATTGTTCAACCCGATTGTTGTCGATGGCAGCACGGTGACATGGGTCGCCGCGATTGGCTTGATGATTAACATTGTCGTGGCATGGCTGCTGCACCGAGACCAGACGAGTTTGAATTCGCGCGCTGCATTCATCCATGTCATGGGCGATTTGCTGGGCTCTGTCGCAGCGATTATTGCGGGTGTGGTGATTGCGTGGAAGGGGTGGATGCCGATTGATCCATTGTTGTCGATTTTTGTCGCGCTGCTGATTGCGCGCTCGACGTGGTTTTTGCTTAAAGAGTCGGTCTGGCATTTGATGGACGGTGTGCCGCATCATGTGGATTATATTGAGGTGGGTGAAGCATTGAGCAGCATGGAGGGCATCGCGTCCGTCCATGATTTGCACATTTGGGATATGTCGCCGAGCCATCCGACGTTGATGGCACATGTGATGTTAGAGACAGATGTGGAGTGGCCTGTGTTGCTCGATGCTGCGCGGTTGATGTTGCATGAGCGGTTTGAGATTGAACACGTCACGCTGCAACCTGAATGGAAGCTGGATAAAAGCTGCGTGCTCACACCGTGAAGTGTGTGAGAAAGCTCAGCGCATGACAACAAAAATCCC
>CALMCK010000206.1 GCA_937862845.1 uncultured Burkholderiaceae bacterium
CAAATGAAGTGAAGGCCCGCATTGCCGCGGATTTGCGCCAGCGGGTGTGGCCATTGATGGACGGCGCAGCGATAGTGCCAGTGGTCAATCGTGTTTTTGATTTCGCCGACGTGCGTGCCGCCCATGAATACATGGCGTCGAATGTGCACATTGGCAAAATAGTATTGCAGTTGCACAAATAAATTTGAGCCTCAAAGCCACGGTAGACAAGGCATGCGCCGGATTGTTCGGTTGGTAATGAAGAAAATTGGCACGAGCCGATTGACCGCATGGGGGCAAATGCGTATAATCGCCCTGTTTCGGACGACACAGGTCGTTTGATGAAGAATTTTAAATGTTTGGCTTGCAATTGATGCGGACGGACAAAAGGGTATGCAGTGGAAATTATTAAGAGCGTAGCATTGGTGCTACTGGTGATTGCGGCATTGTCCATCATCGTTCTCGTTTTGTTGCAACAAGGCAAGGGCGCGGATGCGGGCGCGGCGTTTGGCGCTGGCTCCTCTGGCAGTGTGTTTGGTTCAGCGGGCTCGGCCAATTTTTTGAGCCGCAGCACGTCATGGATGGCCACGGTTTTTATCGTGTGCACTGTGTTTTTGTCATTTGCGCCGATGGGCGTGAACAGTGGTGGCAGCGCTTTGAGCGGTGTTGTTGCGCCAGCGAGTGATGCCACGGCACCAGCGAGTGGGGCAGCTGCGTCAGATGCGACGCCAAAAGAGCAAGCGCCTGCGAAACCTGCGGACAATATCCCGAAATAAGAAATAAGTGCTGTACAGTATTTGGTTTAACCTCAGTTTTAAAAAGTTTTAAAACGCCGTCGTGGTGAAATTGGTAGACACGCTATCTTGAGGGGGTAGTGCTTTAGGGTGTGCGAGTTCGACTCTCGCCGACGGCACCAAACACAAAGGCGCAAACCGGGTTACCTGTTTGCGCTTTTAAATAAAAACCTCGCGTCACGACGTAAAGCGGCTTAGAATGGCTGCAATGTGTTTGATAGAGGCGCGGTTCATAACATGAATCGTTGAGTCAACTAAAAATGGAAAAGCCATGAATATCGCGAATTACGTTCCCGTACTCTTGTTTTTGGTGGCTGCGACAGGCCTAGGCGCGCTCGTGGTTGCGATCGGTTTTATCCTTGGCCCACGCAAGCCTGATGCGGCCAAACTCTCTCCTTATGAATGTGGCTTTGAAGCCTTTGAAGACGCACGCATGCGTTTCGATGTGCGTTACTATTTGGTCGCGATTTTGTTCATTTTGTTCGATCTCGAGGCGGCATTCTTAATCCCGTGGGCCATTGCCCTAAAAGACCTGTCAACGCCAGAAGTCGGCGTTTACTACGGCTTCGGCGTCATGCTGGTGTTTTTGGTCGAGCTGGTGCTGGGGTATGTTTACATTTGGAAAAAAGGCGCGCTTGACTGGGAATAATCGGTCAGGCGTTTTTGCGTTTTGGATTTAGTCATGTAATTGCAAGCGAGAAGAGCGTTCGCATTAAGAACAAAGCTTTTTTTGAAAAGGTCAGTCAATGAGCGATACCATCGAAAAGCAAGGGTTTGTCACCACCACTGCTGAAAATTTAATCAACTGGACGCGCACAGGATCGCTGTGGCCGATGACGTTTGGTTTGGCCTGCTGCGCGGTCGAAATGATGCATGCTGGCGCTGCGCGTTATGACTTGGATCGCTTTGGCATTGTGTTTCGCCCCAGCCCACGTCAGTCCGATGTGATGGTGGTGGCGGGCACGCTGTGCAACAAAATGGCCCCCGCATTGCGCAAAGTATACGATCAAATGCCCGAGCCACGTTGGGTGATTTCGATGGGTTCATGCGCCAACGGCGGTGGTTACTATCATTATTCTTACTCAGTGGTGCGCGGTTGCGACCGTGTTGTGCCTGTTGATATTTATGTGCCTGGTTGCCCACCGACTGCGGAAGCCTTAATTTACGGCATCATTCAATTACAAAACAAAATCATCCGCAAACAAACCAAAGTCAGCCCGCTCGATCGTGCGGCTGCTGCGACGCGAGGTGCCGCATGAGTACATGGCAAAGTAAACTGGTCGAGCAGCTCGATGTTGTTTTCGGCGAAAAAATCACTGTCAGCGAGGCTCTGGGCGAAGTGACTTTGGTGGTTGCTGCCTCAGATTATTATGAGACGTGCCAGACCTTGCACGACCACCCTGCGTTGAAATTCGACATCATGGTCGATCATGCGGGCATGGATTATTCTGAGTTTGGTGGCGAGGGCATGTGGGACGGCGAGCGTTTTGCCGTGGTGCTGCATCTGTTGTCCATCGAGCACAATTACCGCGTGCGTGTGCGCGTGTTTGCCACCGACGCGTCGTTCCCTGTTTTGCCAAGCGTCACAGGCGTATGGGCGGCGGCGGACTGGTATGAGCGTGAAGCATTTGACATGTATGGCATTGTATTTGAAGGCCACAACGACTTGCGCCGCATTTTGACTGACTACGGTTTTATCGGTCATCCGCTGCGCAAGGATTTCCCTGTGTCGGGTCATGTTGAAATGCGTTATGACCCAGAACAAGGTCGTGTGATTTATCAACCTGTGACCATTGACCCGCGTGAAATCACGCCGCGTGTGATTCGTGAAGAAGGGTATGGCCGCGTTCAATAAGCGCGCCGCAAAAAATTATGGCAGAAATTAAAAACTACACTCTGAACTTTGGCCCGCAGCATCCTGCGGCACACGGCGTTTTGCGCCTCGTGCTTGAGCTCGATGGCGAAGTCGTCCAACGCGCTGATCCGCACATTGGCTTACTGCACCGCGCGACCGAGAAGCTCGCTGAGCATAAAACCTATATTCAAGCACTGCCTTATATGGACCGTCTCGACTACGTCTCGATGATGAGCAATGAGCATGCTTATGTGATGACCATTGAAAAAATGCTGGGCGTGCAAGTGCCCGAGCGTGCACAGTACATCCGCGTGTTGTTTGATGAAATCACCCGAATTCTGAACCACCTGATGTCGATTGGTGCGCATGCGCTGGACGTCGGTGCGATGACGCCATTTTTGTACGCATTCCGCGATCGTGAGGATTTATTTGACGCATATGAAGCTGTATCGGGAGCGCGCATGCACGCTGCCTACTACCGCCCAGGTGGTGTCGCGCGTGATTTGCCTGACACCATGCCACAATTGCGTAAGTCAACGGTGCGCAGCCAGTCGTCGGTCGATCGTGTCAATGCCAACCGCCAAGGCTCACTGCTTGATTTCCTTGAAGACTTCACGCAACGTTTTCCGAATTATGTCGATGAATACGAAACCCTGTTGACCGACAACCGCATTTGGAAACAGCGATTGGTGGACATCGGTATCGTCACACCTGAACGCGCGAAGGCGTGGGGTTTCACAGGTCCGATGTTGCGTGGTTCTGGCATTGCGTGGGATTTGCGTAAAAACCAACCCTACGAAGTATATGAAAAAATGGCGTTTGACATTCCCGTCGGTAAAAACGGTGACTCATACGATCGCTATTTGGTCCGAATCGCAGAAATGCGCGAATCATGCAAAATCATGACACAGTGCATTGCCTGGCTTAAAGTCAATCAAGGCGCTGTCATCGTCGATGACCATAAAATCGCGCCACCATCTCGCACAGACATGAAGTCCAACATGGAATCATTGATTCACCACTTCAAGTTGTTTTCTGAAGGCATGCACATTCCGCCATCAGAGGCCTATGCCGCTGTTGAGCATCCCAAAGGTGAATTCGGCATCTACATGGTGTCTGACGGTGCGAACAAGCCCTACCGCCTTAAAATCCGTGCGCCAGGTTTCCCGCATTTGCAAGCGCTGGACGAAATGAGTCGCGGCCACATGTTGGCAGACGTTGTGACGATTATTGGCACACAAGACATCGTTTTTGGCGAAATTGACAGGTAAATAAATTATGTTATCAGAACAATCACTGGCGCTCATCGCCACCGAAGTCGCGAAATACCCCGCCGAGCAAAAACGCTCAGCGGTCATGGGCGCACTGCGCATTGCCCAAGTCGAAAAAGGCTGGGTCTCGCCTGAAGTCATGGCGGAAGTGGCTGTCATCCTTGATATGCCGCCCGTCGCGGTTCAGGAAGTGGCGACGTTTTACAATATGTATGACCTCAAGCTAGTCGGCAAGCACAAAATCACGGTGTGCACCAATTTACCTTGCGCCTTGTCGGGCGGCGTCGATGCGGCCGAATACATCCAGAAAAAATTAAACATTGGTTTCAATGAAACCACTGCCGACGGCATGTTCACCCTCAAAGAGGGCGAATGCATGGGCGCCTGCGGCGATGCACCTGTGCTGTTGCACAACAACCACACCATGTGCAGCTTCATGAGCACCGCTAAAATCGACGAATTGTTGCAGGAGTTGGCCAAATGACATGTTTGCATGACCGACACATTGACCCCGTCATCCTCGCTGGCTTAAATGGCCAAAACTGGGGCTTGGACGACTATGTCGCACGCGGCGGTTACGCTGTGCTTAAAAAAATACTGGCCGAACAAACGCCACCTGATGATATTTTGACCGAGATGAAACTCTCAGCACTGCGCGGCCGTGGCGGCGCAGGCTTTCCAACTGGCTTGAAATGGAGCTTTATGCCCCGCATGTACCCAGGGCAAAAATACCTCGTGTGCAACACCGACGAAGGCGAGCCGGGCACATTTAAAGACCGCGACATCATTCGCTACAACCCGCATGCATTGATTGAAGGCATGGCGATTGCCGCTTATGTCATGGGCATCAGCAAGGGTTATAACTACATTCACGGTGAAATCTTCTCTGAGTACACGCGTTTTGAAGAAGCGCTGGCGCAAGCGCGGCAAGCGGGCATGTTGGGCGACAACATTGCAGGTTCAGGTTTTAATTTCGATTTGTTTGCCCACCATGGATATGGTGCGTATATTTGCGGCGAAGAAACCTCTTTGCTCGAATCACTCGAAGGCAAAAAAGGCCAGCCACGCTTTAAGCCACCATTCCCAGCGTCTTTCGGTCTGTATGGCAAGCCAACCACGATTAACAACACCGAGACTTTCGCTGCTGTGCCATTTTTACTCAAAATGGGTGGCCAAGCCTACCTCGACATCGGTAAGCCGAACAACGGCGGCTCGAAGATTTTCTCGATTTCAGGTGACGTGAATTTACCTGGCAATTACGAAGTGCCGATGGGCACACCTTTTGCCAAAGTGCTCGAGCTCGCTGGCGGTATGCGCGGCGGCGCGATTAAAGCGGTCATTCCGGGTGGCTCCTCTGCACCAGTCGTTCCTGGCGCGATTATGATGGACACCGACATGGACTATGATTCGATTTCGAAAGCGGGCTCAATGCTCGGTTCGGGCGCGATTATCGTCATGAACGACACACGCTGCATGGTCAAATCATTATTGCGCTTGTCTTATTTTTACTACGAAGAATCTTGCGGCCAATGCACGCCGTGCCGTGAAGGCACTGGCTGGCTCTGGCGCGTGGTGCATCGCATTGAGCACGGTCAAGGTCGCCCTGGCGATTTGGAGTTGCTCGATTCGGTCGCAGGTAACATCATGGGGCGCACCATTTGTGCGCTTGGCGATGCTGCTGCCATGCCCGTTCGTTCGTTCGTCAAACACTTCCGTGATGAGTTCGCTCATCACATCGAGCACAAGTCTTGCCTTGTGCCGACTTCACACGTTATTTGAGGCAGGTCACCATGGTTGAAATGGAAATTGATGGCGTAAAAATCGAAATGACCGAAGGCAGTATGGTCATGGACGCCGTGAAGCAAATGGGCAAATACGTCCCGCATTTTTGCTACCACAAAAAATTATCAGTGGCCGCATCGTGCCGCATGTGTTTGGTCGAGGTTGAAAAAGCCCCCAAGCCATTGCCCGCTTGCGCCACGCCTGTGACGCCCGGCATGGTTGTGCGCACTCAGGTCGAGTCGGTTAAAGCCGCAACGGCTCAAAAAGACGTGATGGAGTTTTTGCTCCTCAATCACCCGCTCGATTGCCCAATTTGCGATCAAGGCGGTGAATGCCAATTACAAGATTTGGCCGTCGGTTACGGCAAAGGCAGCTCACGCTACGCCGAAGAAAAACGCGTCGTGCCGCACAAAGAAGTTGGCCCGCTGATTTCAATGGAAGAAATGGCGCGTTGCATCCACTGTACGCGCTGCGTGCGCTTCGGTGACGAAATCGCAGGCGTGATGGAGCTCGGTATGTTGGGTCGTGGCGAACACGCCGAAATCACCACATTCGTCGGCAACGCAGTCAACTCTGAGCTCTCGGGCAACATGATTGATCTGTGCCCCG
>CALMCK010000207.1 GCA_937862845.1 uncultured Burkholderiaceae bacterium
CCCTGGATGATCCACGACGGCTGACTGCGGCTCTGGAAGAATCTCTCTATAGGGCATCAGAAAAGGGGCACACCTGCAGTTCGCTCACGGATCTGCAGAGAACTGTCGCATCGCTGATCAAACCCCACGCTTTTATGTGGTTGCGCCCAAGAAATTTTTGATTTTGTTTATAGCAACCGTTGGGCTGTATGAAATTTATTGGTTTTTCAAAAACTGGAGCAACTTCAAAATCAAAACCAATGAATCCATTTGGCCAGTCCCACGTGCGATATTTTCTGTTTTTTTCGCACACTCATTGTTCGATAAGGTCGATAAATCCTTAAAATATCGCAACAATGAGCGGGCTTGGAACCCAGCGGGTTTGGCCACGATTTTTGTGGTTTTTCAAATTTTATCGAATGTTGCCGAACGCTTGGCAGGCAAAGATATTGGCATGCCAATCACTGCCTACATCTCTTTGATTAGCCTACCCATCATCACATGGGCGCTTTATCAAGCGCAGCTGGCCATTAATCAAGCGTGTGGCGAACCCAACGGCGAAAGTAATCAAAATCTGTCTGGCGCAAATTATATTTGGATTGTTTTAGGTGTTTTTTACTGGTGTTTGATTATCTTAGGCCTCTATACGCTGACCACCGAACTGCCTCTATAGCACATCACTTCATTGCTTTTAAGTATTAAACCATCACGAAAGAAACACACATGGCACGTCGCCGCAATCGCGTCCCCGCATCAGAACGAGTTTTCCCGCAGTTTGAATACACCATCGAATCACTCGACATGGAGGGGCGCGGCATCGCCCGTGGCGAGGACGGCAAGGTCGTCTTTGTTGAGGGTGGCTTGCCATTTGAGCGTGTGCGTGCGGATGTGATTCGTGAGAAATCGAGTTACAACCAAGCCCGTGTGGTGCAGGTTCTCGAAGCATCGCCTGACCGCGTCAAACCCAAATGCGCGGCATTCGGCGTGTGCGGTGGCTGTGCCATGCAACACATGGATGCGCGCGCGCAAGTCGCCGCCAAACAACGCGTTCTTGAGGACAATCTCAAACGCATTGGCCGCGTCACACCCGACACGATTTTACGCCCCATCGCTGGACCCACTTGGGGCTACCGATATCGCGCGCGCTTGTCTGTGCGCAATGTCCACAAAAAGGGCACGGTGCTGGTCGGCT
The DNA here is from genome assembly GCA_937862845.1 of uncultured Burkholderiaceae bacterium. Lineage (GTDB taxonomy): Bacteria > Pseudomonadota > Gammaproteobacteria > Burkholderiales > Burkholderiaceae > Hydromonas. The sequence continues at coordinate 1,172 of CALMCK010000207.1, forward strand.
TTCGCGAAAAAAATGGCTCTTACGTCGCCGCGATGGAGGCCTGTGAGGTGTTGCCCAAACACATTTCAAATCTGTTGTTGCCCCTGCGCGAATTGGTGGCGCAAACCAGCCTCATCGAAAAAATCCCGCAAATCGAAGTCGCCGTCGGCCAAAGCCGCACGGTGTTGGTGTTTCGCAATATGGATGCACTGACCGAAGCCGATGAGCAATTGTTTCGAGCATTCGGCGATGCGCATGACATCGATATTTGGTTGCAACCAAAGGGCCCTGACACGGTTTATGCATTTCACCCGACCACCGAAAATCTGCATTACGATTTGCCAGAATTCGGCATCCGCATGCCGTATCGACCGACCGACTTCACGCAAGTTAATTTTCACATCAACCGCGTGCTTGTCGCACGGGCGATTCGCCTGCTCGACGTGCAAGCCACGGACAGAGTCGGTGATTTTTTCTGCGGACTGGGCAACTTCACCTTGCCACTGGCGACCGTCGCCACACACGTGGTCGGCATCGAAGGCTCCGCTCAGCTCAACACACGTGCACTCGAGAATGCCGTGGTCAATGGCGTCGCAGACAAAACCGAATTCTTCTGCCGAAATTTATTTGAAGTCACCGCCGATGATTTGCGTGGCTTGGGGGTGCTTGACCGCTACCTCGTTGACCCACCGCGCGATGGCGCGGATGCGCTGTGCCTCGCATTGGCACAGCTCGAGCGACATGAAAAACCACGCCGAATCGTCTACGTGTCATGCAACCCATCGACGCTCGCGCGCGACGCCAACACGCTGGTCAACCAAGCGGGTTATGTACTCTCGAGCGCAGGCGTGGTCAATATGTTTCCGCACACCGCCCACGTTGAATCCATGGCGGTGTTTGATTTAATCTAAACAATGCACAAAAAGGAGTCTGCATGCCGCAGCTAAAATGGCTTAAATTCTCCGCTGGACTCACCGCCTGTGTCGCCATTGCGAGCGCACAGGCCAAAGATGTGCCCATCGTCAAAAAAACCGACAAAACCATCGCGGCAAAACCACTTAAAATCAAAACCAAACAAATCGTGACACCCGTCACCCCCGCCAAAAAAACCACCGCACCACCCGCTAAAAAACCCAACACCACCCCGCCACCTGTCAAAGCGGCCAACGTTGTTGACAAAAAAATCATCAAGAAACCTGCCACGCCTGCCACACCCACCGCAGCTGTGGCGATAGCAGAAAAAACACCCGCAGCCAACACCACGAGCCCAAACCCCAGCATTCCCGCGCCCCCAGTTGAAGCGACACCTGCCAACCTTGCCCCCGCCATCGCGCCGACAGCTGCGGCAGCGGTGACGCCTGCGCCCGTCTCTGAAGCCATTTATCACATCAACCAGCGTTTCGCCAAAGTCCCTGTTGAGTACTGCCCCGCGATATCAAATGGTTATGGTTTTGAGGTCAGCTACCCTTCAGAGGCCGCCGTCACGTCAAACAGCACACGCCCCACCATCACCAAAGTCTATGGCAATGCGTACTTAGCAGGCTTGCAAGAAAACGCACAAATCATCACCATCGACAACCAAGTCGTGCACACCCAAGCCGATTTCAACACCATCGCTTATCAAGGCAAAGCCCGTCAAGCCGTCAACTTACTGCCCAGCATGACACTCGGTGTGCTGCAAAACGGCAAACCACAAAATTTCACCATCAACAAAGCCGACTTCTGCCGCTCAAACCTCACCGCCGAATCCGAGCACAATGTGCTGCGCATGGACTTCAGTACCAAAGGCACAGGCTACTCAGCAAAAGCCGACGCGCGCGTGTTTGTCGACATTGATTTTCTCAATGGCTTGAACGACACCGACCGCCTCACACTCGCCGCCGCAGCCGCAGGCGAGCAATACCGCAACCGCTTACGCGTCAAGCGCGGCAAAACAGGCTTATTCATCGGCCAAGTATTTGGCACCATTGTCACGCTTTTCACAGGCCTGCCCGTCACCGACATCACCGCATCGAGCGGCACCGCTTATGGTTCAAAAGACCGTGGCGAAGGGGCATTGCGCCCGACCGTGACTTACGGGTACTATTTGGGTGTCGCTCCGACCGACATGCGCGCCAGCCTCGAAAAACTCGCCAGCTACCGCGACGGCTATCAGGTCGAAGGCAAGCGTTACGATTGGCCGATTCCCGATGATTTAAGCGAGTTAAACAACACGCAAGACGAGCTCGCCCAAAAAATCGCCACCGCCCAGACCGATTTAATGTTGCAACCCAAAACCCCTGATGGCAAAAAAGACAGCACCCAAGACACCAAAACCACCATCATCACAGCACCCACCAGCGAGTCCAACGCCAGCGTGGGCACCTATTAACCGCCAGCACACTCAACCGCTAACCTCACGAAAGCCACCATGACCGTTCAAACACTCGCCCAACTCATCGCCGACAACGCCCTGCAAGGCCAACGCGTCTTTATCCGCTCCGACCTCAATGTCCCGCTCAACGACGACGGCAGCATCGGCGACGACACACGCATCCGCGCCTCGATTCCCGCCATCCAAATGGCACTCGACGCAGGTGCCGCCGTCATGGTCACCTCACACCTCGGTCGCCCCACCGAAGGCACGCTCGCGCCAGCCGACACACTCGCACCGATTGCCCAACGCATTTCTGAGTTGCTGGGCAAACCCGTTGCACTCAAACAAAACTGGGTGGACAGCGTCGACGTCCAAGCAGGTGAAGTCGTCGTTCTAGAAAACTGCCGCGTCAATCAAGGCGAGAAAAAAAATGACGAAGCGCTTTCACGCAAACTCGCCGCACTGTGCGACATCTATGTCAATGATGCATTCGGCACAAGCCACCGCGCCGAAGCCACCACTTACGGCATTGCCCAATTCGCCCCCATCGCTGTCGCAGGCCCACTGCTCGCCGCCGAGCTCGACGCACTCGGCAAAGCACTGCTCGCACCACGCAAACCACTCGCCGCCATCGTCGCCGGCTCAAAGGTCTCTACCAAACTCACCATCCTCGACAGCTTGGCCGATAAAGTTGACCAGCTCATCGTCGGCGGCGGCATCGCCAACACGTTCATGCTCGCCATGGGTTTACCGATTGGCAAATCATTGGCCGAGCCAGACCTCATTGACGCCGCCAAAAAAATCATCGCCAAAATGGCCGCACGCGGCGCCAGCGTCCCGATTCCAACCGACGTCGTCTGTGCCAAAGAATTCTCCAAAGACGCCATCGCCACTGTCAAAAAAGTCGCCGACGTCGAAGCCGACGACATGATTCTCGACATCGGACCAGACACCGCCGCCGTGATTTCAGCGCAGCTTTTATCCGCAGGCACCATCGTCTGGAACGGCCCAATGGGCGTGTTTGAATACGACCAATTCGGCGAAGGCACACGCATATTGGCCCAAGCCATCGCCCGCTCATCCGCCTTCTCCATCGCCGGCGGCGGCGACACCCTCGCCGCAATTGCCAAATACGGCATCAGCGACGAAGTGTCCTACATCTCCACAGGCGGCGGCGCATTTTTAGAATTTCTCGAAGGCAAAGAATTGCCAGCGGTCGCGATTTTGGAAGCACGGGCGAAGGGGTGATTGGTGAGACTGTTTATTATGAAAGTCACAGAATCTATGAGCTACAATTTCTTGAAAATTTTACCTAATTTTAATTTTGAAGAGCGACACAGCATTCAAAACATACAAGCGCCCGCACACGCCATTCTTCAAGCGATTGTTAATTTTGACAGCAGAGTTGATCCGTGGATGAATCGCTTGATTGAATTGCGTGAACTACCAAGCCGATTTTTGATGTTTTTTTCAAAAAATAAAACCAGTTTGCCTCAGCGTAATTTTGGTTTGGAAGATTTCACCATGTTGCAGAAAAATGACAGTGAAGTGGCCTATGGTTTGGTTGGACGCTTTTGGCAAGTGAGCTACGGCTTATTGCCGTGTGAAGGTTTGACTGACTTTCAATCAAATAGGGAGCAAACCATCTGCCGTTTGCTGTTGACTTTCCATCTCACCCCATCGGCGAATGGTTTTTACAAGCTTGAAACCGTGACTCGAGTGGCGTGCAGTGACGCGCAAGCGAAATTGAGGTTTAGTCCGTATTGGTATTTAATACGGCCATTTAGTGGTTTGATTAGAAATAGAATTTTGAGACAGATTAAGCGAAGTTCTGAAGCGTTGTCATGATTAAATCTGTCAGGCGGATTAATGCAACAATCTGTCGCATGTCTTTGCAAGTTGAAATACGGTGCAATGCGCTGTGCTGGTTGCCCCAACACATCGCCACTCCAAACAGGCTATAAGAAACTAAACGCGTGCTTTTCAAGCAAAATCACCCGTGTACTTTTTTAAACCTTCAGGAGTCATCATGACTAAATTATTAAACCACGTCCCCACGGGCGTGTTATCGGGCGACGAGGTGCAAGCCGTTTTTGCCCATGCGAAGCAGAACGGCTATGCGCTGCCTGCGGTCAACTGCGTCAACACTGACACAATCAACGCCGCGCTTGAGGCTGCAGCCAAGGCAAAAGCACCTGTCATCATTCAATTTTCCAACGGTGGTGCGGCGTTTGTCGCTGGCAAAGGTTTTAAAGGCGAAGGCCAGCAAGCCGCCATCCTCGGTGCGATTGCAGGTGCGCGTCATGTCCACACGATGGCCCATGCCTATGGCGTGCCTGTGATTTTGCACACCGACCATGCGGCCAAAAAACTATTGCCATGGATAGATGGCCTGCTCGATGAGGGCGAAGCGCATTTTATCGAAACGGGCAAACCGCTGTTTTCATCGCACATGCTCGATTTGTCCGAAGAACCTCTGCATGAAAACATCGCCATCTGTGCCGAATACCTCAAACGCATGGACAAGCTCGGCATGACGCTGGAGATTGAACTCGGCGTCACAGGCGGCGAGGAAGACGGCGTGGACAACACCAACATCGACTCATCCGCGCTCTACACACAACCCGAAGACGTCGCTTATGCTTACGAGCAGCTGATTAAAGTCAGCCCGCGCTTCACCATCGCCGCCTCATTTGGCAATGTCCACGGCGTCTACAAACCCGGCAATGTCAAACTCACGCCGCAGATTCTCGCCAACTCGCAAGCACACGTCTCTGAAAAATTCAGCCTGCCCAACAACAGCCTCGACTTCGTGTTTCACGGCGGCTCAGGCTCGTCAGAAGCCGAAATTCGCGAATCCATCGGCTACGGCGTCATCAAAATGAACATCGACACCGACACACAGTGGGCGAACTGGCAAGGCATTTTGAATTATTACACCGACAAAAAAGACTACCTGCAATCCCAACTCGGCAACCCCGATGGTGCAGACTCACCCAACAAAAAACACTACGACCCGCGCGTCTGGCTGCGCAAAGGTGAAGAAGCGATGGTTGAGCGACTCATGCAAGCATTTCGCGAGTTAAATGCGGTGGATGTGTTGTGATTTGATTGAACAATGTGTGATGTAGGGCGGACTACTGCGGTAATCCACCCTATGTCGCGGCAAATAAACAAGAATGGCGGGCTTAAAAGCCCGCCATTCTTGTATACCGAACTGCGTTTGAAGCATGCAACGGATGACTGTTTACTCACAAATCCGAAGGCGCAAACAACACACGCAATCGATGCCCATCAGGATCAAGTCCGACAAACGTGTAACCAAAATCCGTCTGTGTCGGCGACTGTGCAATCGCAATGCCGCGTGCGCGCCAGTCATCATGCATGCCGTTGACGGCGGCTTCATCATGCGCAGAAAATCCCAGCTCAGCACCACCGCCTGTCACGACTGCCGTAAGCTCGCTTGCATTGAGGACAGCCGCCCACAAAACGGCACGCAGCATAAACCACCCAAGCCACGTAAAATCACGGTAAAATAACGACCATTGGTTCGCCCCATGAGAAGTTGCTCCTCATTGGGCGTTTTGCATTTTATTCTGATTTTTTTGTTGCTCTGAAAGTCCGCCATGACCGCTCTTTACGCCACCTCCATTCACTCGTTGCCGTTGCTTGCCAAAGGCAAAGTGCGCGACACGTACATCATCGACGACGATCATTTACTGATGATTACCACCGACCGTTTGTCCGCATTTGATGTGGTGATGGGCGAGCCGATTCCTGATAAAGGCCGCGTACTCAATCAAATGAGCAACTTCTGGTTTGAGCAGCTCGACGGCATTGTGCCGAACCACCTCACAGGCATCGATCCATGCAGTGTGGTCGCGCCCGATGAGGTCGAACAGGTGCGCGGGCGCAGTGTGGTGGTCAAGCGTCTCGAGCCGATACTGGTTGAAGCGGTTGTGCGCGGCTACATCATTGGCACGGGTTGGAAAGACTATCTTGCGACAGGCGAGGTGTGTGGCATCGCTCTGCCAGCCAATCTGCAGCTGGCTGAAAAACTGCCTGAGTTATTGTTCACGCCCGCTGCGAAAGCCGAGGTCGGCATGCACGACGAAAACATTTCATTCGATGACGTCATCGAGCGCATCGGTGCAGGATTGGCGAGCGCCATGCGCGATGTGAGCTTCGCGTTGTATCAAAATGCCTCTGAATACGCTGCCGAGCGCGGCATCATCATTGCCGATACAAAATTCGAATTCGGCTTGGACAAACACGGCGTGCTGCACATCATGGACGAAGTGCTCACCGCCGACTCATCGCGCTACTGGCCCGCCGATGAGTATCAGGTTGGCATCAGCCCACCGAGTTTTGACAAACAATACGTGCGCGATTACCTCGAAACACTCGACTGGGACAAAACCCCACCCGCTCCCACACTGCCGCAAAGCGTCATCGATGCGACCGCCGCGAAATACCGTGAAGCGATGTTGCGCATCACAGGTCAAACCTTAAAGGACTAACCATGGCAAACACCCCCATCATCGGCATACTCATGGGCTCATCAAGCGACTGGGACGTGATGAAAAACGCGACAGACATGCTCAGCTTATTCGACATTGATTTTGAAGCACGCGTCGTCTCCGCGCATCGCATGCCCGACGACATGTTTGACTACGCCGAAGCCGCCCACGCGCGCGGCATCAAAGCCATCATCGCAGGCGCAGGCGGCGCGGCGCATTTACCCGGCATGCTCGCCGCGAAAACCATCGTCCCCGTGTTCGGCGTGCCTGTCCCGTCCAAATACCTGCGCGGCGAAGACTCGCTCTACTCCATCGTGCAAATGCCCAAAGGCGTGCCCGTTGCCACCTTCGCCATCGTCGAAGCAGGCGCAGCGAATGCCGCACTGCATGCGATTGCCAATCTTGCCATGCATGATGATGTGTTGGCGGAGAAGTTAGAAGCATTTCGGGTCAAGCAGTATGAGCACGCATTGGCGATGAAGCTGGATGTTTAAAATTTTCACATGAGAAAAAGTGACGACGCAGAATACGCACGGCTTCAAACCTTTGCAAAAAACATGCGCCAACAACCCACCGATGCTGAAAACCTCATTTGGTATTATTTACGTGGAAAAAGAACTTTTGATGCGAAGTTCAAGCGACAAGTGATTTTGAGGCCTTACATCGTGGATTTTATCTGTGTGTCGCATCGACTGATTATCGAAATCGACGGCGGTCAACACAGTGAAACCGCCGATGCCACACGCAATGCTTGGCTCGAAGCACAGGGTTTTCGGGTGCTGCATTTTTGGAACAACGACGTGTTGACACAAACCGAATCCGTACTTGAAACGATTCGTTTGAACTTGGGAAAAAGTTGAACTTCGGTACAACGCAGGCACACCAACACTCCCCTCACCCGCAGGCCGGGAGAGGGGTCGGGGGAGAGGGTGGGATTGCACACATTCCTGTGAAGCATTGCACGCGATAACATCGAGCCAATCGAGAATAACCGCGAACACGCAGACCCTCTCCCCAACCCCTCTCCCGCGCACGGGCGAGGGGCTTTGAAATGTCCGTTTTTTAGAATATGGTTGATGAAATGAAAGTTTTAACACAAGCAATCTCACCACCCGCCACCCTCGGTATTCTCGGCGGCGGTCAACTCGGCCGTATGTTTGCACAAGCCGCACAATCCATGGGCTACGCGGTGTGGGTGCTCGAACCCGAAGTGAATTGCCCTGCGGGGCAAATCGCGAATCGACACATTTGCGCGGCGTATGACGACCCAGCGGCGTTGATTGAAATGGCAGAAAACTGCGCAGCCATCACGACGGAGTTTGAAAACGTGCCCGCCGATGTGCTGCGCTGGCTCGGTGCGCGTGTGCCTGTCGCGCCATCGGGTGACGCGGTGGCGATTGCACAAAATCGCATCGTCGAAAAAACATTCATCGAGCAAGGCGGCGTGTCGGTCGCGCCGTATGCGGCGATTCGCGATGCGGCTGAACTTGACATTGCGCAAAACCACGCCGAATTATTCCCCGCGATTCTCAAAACCGCGCGCATGGGCTACGATGGCAAAGGACAAGTGTCCGTCAAAACCGCCGACGATTTAGCCGCCGCGTGGTCGTCTTTGCAAAACGTCGAATGCGTTTTAGAAAAACGCCTGCCACTCAAATTTGAAGTCTCCGCCCTGCTCGCACGCGGCTGGGGTGGCGCGATTGCACACTACGCGCTCGCGCAAAACGTTCACCGCAACGGCATCCTGCACACCTCCTCCGTCCCAGCCCCATCTGCCGATGATGCACTCACACAGCGCGCGCAAACCGCCGCCGCGAAAATCGCCGAGGCGATGGGCTATGTCGGTGTGCTCTGCGTCGAGTTTTTCATCCTCGACGATGGCTCACTCATCGTCAACGAAGTCGCACCACGCCCGCACAACTCTGGGCATTACACCATGAACGCCTGCCTCACCAGCCAGTTCGAGCAACAGGTCCGCGCACTCGCAGGCCTGCCGCTCGGCGCGACTTTTCAACACAGCCCTACGGTGATGCTCAATATTTTGGGCGACGTGTGGTTTGACGGCGATGCAACGTGCCAACCCGACTGGGCAGCAGTCTTGGCCAACGTCGATTCATTCGTTCACCTGTACGGCAAAGCCGAACCGCGCAAGTCACGCAAAATGGGCCACGTCAATTTCGTCGGCAAACGCCTCGAAAAAGCCGCGCTGCGTTGCGAGCTCGCCATGCTCACATTGGGCTTAACAGGTGGCGTGAGTGAACAATAACGCGCTGCTCGCCGCGCAAAAACTCGCGCGCGGCGAGGTGATTGGCTTGCCGACCGAAACCGTCTACGGTCTCGCGGCGGATGCGCAAAACCCAAGCGCGGTGGGACACATCTACGCGTTGAAAAATCGCCCAACCACGCATCCGCTCATCACGCACATCGCCGCTGGCGCGGACATTCATTATTGGCTCGACGATGCGCGGCTGACCGATGAGATGATGGATTTGATGAATGCACTCACCGAGGCATTTTGGCCCGGCCCGCTCACACTGGTTCTGCCCAAATCGCCCAACATCGACGCGACCGTGACGGGCGGGCAAGACACGATTGCACTGCGTTGCCCCAACCACGATATGGCGCAAGCCGTTTTGCGTGAGCTTGCACACTTGCAAAACACACCGAATGTCGGCATCGCTGCGCCGTCGGCGAATCGATTCGGTCGCGTCAGCCCGACCCGCGCGGCGCATGTGCTGGACGAGTTCGACCATCAGGTTTGGGTACTCGACGGCGATGCATCGGTCATCGGCATCGAGTCCACGATTATTGATTTGACGCGCGGCGCGCCAGTTCTGCTGCGCCACGGCCACATCACGCCCGACGATATTTTTAACGTGACAGGTTTACTGCCCGTCGAAAATCAAATCAATGCACCGCGCGCATCAGGCACGATGCTCGCGCACTACGCGCCCGCCACGCCGTTGGTGTGGGCGAGTGAGACGACGGGTGAAATGGCGTGTTTGTATTTTTCGGATGATTTTGATGTATCGCGCTTTAAACAATGCCTCAAATTAGACAACAACCCAAAATCATACGCGCGGCATTTGTACCACAGCTTGCGCGAGATGGATGCTTGGGGTGTGGCGCGAATTGCCGTCGAAAATTTACCCAACGATAGCGCATGGAACGCCGTGCGCGACCGCCTCAAACGCGCGATTGTCGGCTCGAATTTAAACCAAACACCGACGTAGGGCGGCTTGCCCTCAAGCCGCCGTCTGCGCAAACAGACGGAGATTTTGTTGGCAAATCATTTGCACAGCTTCGGGTTTTATTCAAACAGCGTGGGTTTGCAAGCACGGCGGCTTGAGGGCAAGCCGCCCTACGCAAACATAACCGTAGAGACGCGATTCATCGCATCTCTCTATGCAAACAATCACTACCCATTCAACGACCTAGACGAAATGAACCGACGTCACTACGACAAATATCCAGAAAGCACACAATGATAGAAACCGAAAACATCATGACATGGGACGACGAAATGCAGCTCGGCAATGCCACGCTGGATGAAACCCATGAAGAATTCACCGACCTTCTCAATCGCTTGGCGTGCGCACCTGAAGCGGCGCTGTTACCGATACTTGATGAGTTGATTGAGCACACGCAAGCGCATTTTGACCTTGAGGAAACATGGATGGCGCGGCTGAACTTCCCTGCCGCTGGTTGTCACATCGGCGAGCACAAGCAAGTGCTCGGCGTCACCAAGCAAGTGCGCGAGCGTGTCGCTGCGGGCGAGACTGAGTTTGCTTATGTGTTGGCGGCTGAGCTCGCTGCTTGGTTTCGCATCCACGTGACCACCATGGATTATGCGTTGACGTATTTCATTGAATCGACGGGTGCTGATGTGGGCGCTCCCGCGAGCGCGGTTTAACTTTTATGCAAAAATTCGACATTTGGCGAGGATTGATACTGGGATTTTAATCGGCCCAGTCCCTTTGTGTGCTCTGATATTGCTGCTGCGCAAAGGCTTTTCCTTTTTCACGAAAGCGTGATATGTCAAATTTTGAATTGAAATCAACTCAAACCGCATCTCTGCGGTTCATCTACTTACTGGTCTTCATCGATATGATGGGCATCGGCATGATTATCCCCGTGGTGCAGCCACTGATCCAGTCCATCACGGGTCAAGCGCCGACCAACATTATTTACCTCAACGGCATGTTGATCGCCAGCTACAGCGCGGCGAGTTTTTTATGAGCGCCACTCATGGGTGCGCTGCTGCAAGGCGGACTCATGAACACATTGAACCAACGTTTTGGTGAGTGGCGGCTACTGATGATAGGCTTGTTGGCACAAGCGATTGAAATGTTTGCCACAGGAGGGGCGACGGTGCTCTGGGTGTTGTTGGCGGGCATCGTCATTGGTGGTTTGATGAATGTCGTCCACCCAACCGTGCCCAGCCTCGCCTCTCAGTCCGCCGGGGAGTCAGAACAAGGTGCGATTCAAGGTGCCATCGCAGGCATCGACAGTGTGGCGGGCATCATTGGACCGCTGCTCTCGGCATGGGTTTTCGACGAGGTGGTGCAAGCATTTGGCGCGCCCGACGGCGTGATGTATTTCGGTGGTGCTATGGCGCTCGTCGCGGCGGGTGTTTTGTGGTGGACGAGGCACCCGCGTCACTTGACATGAAAAATCATTGTCACACTTACGTTGACACACGGCTTGCTTGTGGCTTGATGCTTGACTCAAACACCTGCTTTAAACATCAAAGGTTGAGTCACATTGCCTTTAGAGTCGGATTCGAGTCGCCATTCATTTGACTCGATAATCAGTTGCCAATGTCCCATGCCCATCGCTTGAGTCAAGGTGCCGCGCCAAACACCGTCGCCCGACGGCAGAAGTGTGATGCTTTGATCTTGGTCTTTGGCGGCGTAGTTTTGGGCGGTGAGTTTAAGCGGCTGGCCAATGACACCGTTGGGCTGTGTACTGGTGAGTCGCAGTTCAAGTGTCGCACCACTCATGGTGAGCTCGCCCACCAAACCAAGCTCGGATGCTTTGCGTTCTCGGTCAAGGTCTTGATTGATGGCAAGGCCTTTTTTGTAATAGTCGTCGGTCACCACGCCGTCGTCGGTGCGCATAGCGATGATGAATGTGATGACGGATGCGACAACCACAATGGTTGGCAGCCCGAAGATGATCCATGCCCAGCGAAATTGATGCCATGGTGTGATTTTAGGTTTGCTCATTTGATTCCAATGATTATTGTGAAGGCAGCGTAAAGACCGTGGCCATTTCGATCACATCATCCGTCGTGTCCAGTGGCTTGAGGTGCAAAACAATGTTGTTGTTGCCAGAAGTACCGCCTGTGCCACGTGCTTTGGCTGGATTGGCGTGCAGCTTGACCACGATGGTTTGACTTGAGAGCGGTTCTAATTGGATCTGGCCGCCGCCTTCCACACTCACGCTGTTGAGCCCTGTTGCGGACAGCTCGACGGCATGTGGCGCTTCGCTGATGTTGGACAGCTGAATGCGGTAGATGTTTTCGACATCGCCATTCTCCAATGTGCGCGCGACACTGCGCGCATCGCGTTCGATGTTCATGGTGAATGTGGAGCGTGAGCCAATCTTATAAGTCATGACCGCAACCAATGCGCACAATATACCCGCATAAATCAACACTCGACCACGTGCGACTCGACGCAACAACTCTTTTCGAGACAGCTTGTCTTTCACACCATTCTCAGTATCATAGCGAATCAGGCCTCGCGGATAGTTCATTTTATCCATGATGTCGTTACAGCCATCGATACACGCGCCGCAGCCGATGCACTCCATTTGCAAGCCGTTGCGAATATCAATGCCCGTCGGACACACATCCACACACACACCAC